>JBFJNB010000008.1:0-16511 GCA_041633655.1 Lysobacterales bacterium
CGTTCTGCAAGCTTGGGCTGATCCCGGACTCGGGCGGCACCTGGTCGCTGGTCCGGGCCCTCGGGCTGCCGCGGGCCAAGGCTCTGGCGCTGCTCGGCGACAAGTTGAGCGCGGATCAGGCGGCCGACTGGGGGCTGATCTGGCGCTGCGTGGACGACGAGGAGCTGATGCCCGAGGCGCGGCGGCTGGCGGCGCACCTGGCGACCCAGCCGACCGCGGGCCTGGGCGCGATCAAGCGGGCCCTCCACCAAGCCTGCGCGGCCGACCTCGACCGCCAGCTCGACACCGAGCGCGACCTGCAGCGAATCGCGGGGCGCAGCCAGGACTACCGCGAGGGCGTCGCGGCGTTCATCGAGAAACGCAAACCGGAGTTCAGCGGGCGATGAGCATCACCACGGACACTGCCATTGGCGTCGTCGGCGCCGGCACCATGGGCGCCGGCGTGGCCCAGGTCGCGGCCGCGGCCGGGCACCCGGTCAGGCTCTACGACGCCGCCGTGGGCGCCGCCGCCGCGGCGCTGGAGCGCACCGCCAACGCGCTCGGAAAGCGGGTCGAGGCGGGCAAGCTCGAAGCGGCCAACCGCGACGCGCTGCTCGGGCGCATTCAGGTTTGTGGGAAGCTCGACGGGCTCAAGGATTGCGGGGTCTTGATCGAGGCCATCGTCGAGCAACTGGAGGCCAAGCGCGAGTTGTTCGCGCAACTCGAGAACCTGTGCGGTCCGGACGCGATCCTGGCCACCAACACCTCGTCGCTGTCGGTCACCGCGATCGCGGCCGGGCTCGAGCACCCGCAGCGCCTGGTCGGGATGCACTTCTTCAACCCGGCGCCGGTAATGAAGCTGGTCGAGGTCGTCAGCGGCCTGGACACCGCGCCCGAGGTCGCGCAGGCCATATTCGAGTTGGCCGAGGCCTGGGGCAAGGTCCCGGTGCACGCCCGCTCGACCCCCGGTTTCATCGTCAACCGGGTGGCGCGGCCGTACTACGCCGAGGCGCTGCGGATCTACGAGGAAGGCGGCACCGACATCGCCACCATCGACGCGCTGATGCGCGAGGCCGGCGGCTTCCGGATGGGGCCGTTCGAGCTGATGGACCTGATCGGCAACGACATCAACTACGCGGTCACCTGCTCGGTCTACGAGGCCTACAACCAGGACCCGCGGTTTCGCCCGTCGGTGGCGCAACTGGAACTGCTCAACGCCGGCCGGCTCGGGCGCAAGACCGGGCGCGGCTTCTACGACTACGGGCGCGACGCCAAGAAGCCCGCGCCGCGCACCGCGTTTCCGACCGCGATCCCCGAGCTGGTCGGGCTGTGCGGCAAACGCGAGCCGGCGGCCACGCTGGCGGCGATGGCGCGCAAGGCCGGGATCCAGGTCGAGGAGCTGCCCGGCGACGGCTACCTGGAGATGGCCGGGGTCGAGCTGCACCTGACCGACGGGCGCACCGCGACCGAGCGCGCCGCGACCAGCGGGCACGCCAAGACGGTGGTCTACGACCTGGCCGCGGACTACCGCAAGGCGACCCGGGTCGCGATCGCGCCCGCGGCCCAGGGACCGGAGCACGAGGTGCAGCCGGTGGCTGGCTTCTTCCAGGCGCTGGGCAAGGCGGTGTCGATCATCGACGACGTGCCCGGGATGGTGGTGCTGCGCACCGTCGCGATGCTTGCCAACGAGGCCGGCGACGCGGTCGGCCAGCGGGTCGCGACCGCCGAGGGAATCGACCAGGCGATGCGCTTCGGGGTCAATTACCCGAAGGGTCCGCTGGCGTGGGCCGACGAGCTCGGGCTCGAATTCGTGGTCGGCGCGCTCGATCACCTGGCCGCGCACTACGGCGAGGACCGCTACCGGGTTTCGTCCTGGCTGCGCCGGCGCCTCGCCGCCGGCCGCCGCTGCCATGACTGAGCAGGAGCTGGCCGAGGCCTGCGCGGCCGAGATGTACGACCGTGACCAGGCCAGCCAGAGCCTCGGGATGGAGATCGCCGCCGTCGGTCCCGGGCGGGCCGAGCTGACGATGGAGGTCCGGCCCGAGATGACCAACGGCCACGGCATCTGCCACGGCGGGCTGATCTTCGCGCTGGCCGACTCGGCGTTCGCGTTCGCGTGCAACAGCCGCAACGACGTCCAGGTGGCGCTGTCGTGCTCGATCGAATACTTAAGCCCCGGACGGGCCGGCGACCGGCTGACCGCGACCGCGACCGAGCGGCGCCGCAGCCGCCGCACCGGCTTGTACGAGGTCTCGGTCACCAACCAGGCGGGCGAGGAGATCGCGCTGTTTCGCGGGCGCAGCTTCGCGCTCGGCGAACCGCTGCTGCAAGACCAGGACGCTGACGCCAATGACTGACGCATTCATCTGCGACGCGGTGCGCACCCCGATCGGGCGCTACGGAGGCGCGCTGGCCGCGGTTCGCACCGACGATCTGGGCGCCGTCCCGCTGCGCGCGCTGATCGAGCGCAACCCGAAGCTCGATCCCGAAGCGATCGAGGACGTGATCTTCGGCTGCGCCAACCAGGCCGGCGAGGACAACCGCAACGTCGCCCGGATGAGCGGGCTGCTGGCCGGGCTGCCGGTCTCCGCCGGCGGGGTCACCGTCAACCGGCTGTGCGGCTCGGGGATGGAAGCGGTCGGGCAGGCCGCGCGTGCGATCAAGACCGGCGAGTCGGAGCTTCTGATCGCCGGCGGGGTCGAGTCGATGTCGCGCGCGCCGTTCGTGCTCGGCAAAGCCGCGAGCGCGTTCGGGCGCGACCAGGAACTTTACGACACCACGCTGGGCTGGCGCTTCGTCAACCCGATCATGAAGGCCCAGTACGGGATCGACTCGATGCCCGAGACCGGCGAGAACGTCGCCGCCGAGCACGGGGTCTCGCGCTCAGACCAGGACGCGTTCGCCTACCGCAGCCAGCAGCGCACCGAGGCGGCGCGTCAGGCCGGTTTTTTTGAACGCGAGATCGTCCCGGTCGCGATCCCCCAGCGCAAGGGCGACCCGGTCATCGTCGACGCCGACGAGCACCCGCGCGCCGACACCACGATGGAAGCACTCGCCAGGCTGAAGGCCCCGTTCCGCGACCCGGGCACGATCACCGCCGGCAACGCCTCCGGGATCAACGACGGCGCCTGCGCGCTGCTGCTCGCCTCTGAGAAAGCCGCGGCCGCGCACCGCCTGAAGCCACGGGCGCGGGTGGTCGCGATGGCGGTCGCCGGGGTCGAGCCGCGGGTCATGGGCATCGGCCCGGTCCCGGCCAGCCGCAAGGTACTCAAACTGGCCGGGCTCAAGATCGATCAGATGGACACGATCGAGCTCAACGAGGCGTTCGCGGCTCAGGGGCTGGCGTGCCTGCGCCAGCTCGGCGTCCCCGACGACGCCGCCCACGTCAACCCCAACGGCGGCGCGATCGCGCTGGGCCATCCGCTGGGCATGAGCGGCGCCCGCCTGATCACCACCGCGCTCAACCAATTGGAGACCATCGACGGGCGCTACGCGCTGACCACGATGTGCATCGGCGTCGGCCAGGGCATCGCGCTCATCCTCGAACGGACCGGATGAACGGTGGACCGGATGAACAGTCGACCCTGCGCCGAAACCGTTATTTCCCGGACCCGCGCGAGGCATCCCAATCGAGCAAGATCGTCTCTCCCTGCGTGCCGTCCGGCAGTTGCGGCGTGTACTCGACGCTTACCTTGCGAAAATTGAAAGTCACGTTCTCGGTCAGCCGCTCCTCGTCGGCGGTGGGGCCGTTGATCTGAACGCTGGTGAAGATCAGGTCGGTGAAGTCGATCGTGACGTATTCGAGCCGGCTGCCGTCGGCCTTGCGCACGGTGAGTTTCGCCTCCTTGAAAAGCGTGCCCTGCGAGCAGGCCTGCTGAATTTTGGCGCTCGATTTGTCGACGTACTTGGTGAAGCTCATGTTCTGAACGTCGGCCACACTGGAACCGCCTCCGCGGCCGCCGGCCGCCTGATCGTTGGGCGGCAGCCGGCCCGCGGAATGATGCGCGCTCATGCTCCATGCGAGCACGTCGATTTCACCGGCATGATCCGGGTCCTGCGACTCGCCCTGGATCCCGTCGATTTGCAGGAACATGTTCGCATTCGCAGGCACCGGCATGACCAAGGACGCCGCCAGCGACGCCGCCGTGAGTATCGCGGTGATTGCCCCCATCGGGATTACCTCCTGAGCAGTGCGCCTTGACGAAGGCGGTTCCGGCGGCTCGGCGGTCTTGGAGTCCTGCGTGGCGTCGAGCGATGGCGTCGCGGAGGAGACGAGGACCCGTGGCTTTGCGTCCCCAGTTTTCGCTGAGTTTGCCTTTAACGACCGCCCCTAGTACCACAATCCGGCGGTGTCCGGAATAAGTATTGTCCGCAGCTCTGCAAGCTGGCGCGCGTGGGCACGGTCCTCAGGGAAATGAGGTTTGCTGCACGATGGATGGCCGGTGCGTTGCTGGGTCTGGTTGGCTTCGGCGCAGCCGGATTCGATCATGAACACGGGCCGCTGGGGGCGCTGCTCCAGGCCCACGTCGCCCAGGGACGGGTGGATTATCGGGCGCTGGCGGCGGATCGTGCCGGCCTGGATGCCTATCTGGGTGAGCTGGCGGCGCCGCGCGCGGATGAATTCGAAGCGTGGTCGCCCGAGCAGCGGCTGGCGTACTGGCTCAACGCCTACAACGCGTTCGTGCTGGCGACCGTGATCGAGCACTATCCGATCGACGGGCGCACGCTGGTCGGGCTTGGGTTTCCGCGCGGCAGCATCTGGCAGATCAAGGGGGTCTGGAAGAAGATCAGGCACCGGGTCGCCGGCGGGCGCGAGGTGTCGCTGGATGAGATCGAGCACGAGATCATCCGCAAGCGCTTCGACGATCCGCGGATTCACTTCGCGCTGGTGTGCGCCTCGCTCGGCTGTCCCGAGCTGACCCCGGAGCCGTATCAAGCCGACCGGCTGGACCGGCAACTCGAGCAACGCACCCGCGCGTTTCTGAACGACCTCGAAAAGGGCGTGCAGCTCGACGGCAACCGGGTTTGTGTGTCCAAGATCTTCAAGTGGTTCGACGAGGACTTCGAAGCGTTCGCCGGCACCGACCGGTGCTTCGCCGGCCTCAAGCCCCGCCACGCCGGCCCGCTCAGCTTCATCGCCCGCTACCGGCCGGATCTCGCGACCTTGGATTGCAGCCGGGTCAAGGTCAGCTACATCGACTACGACTGGCGCCTGAACGACCGGCAATAAGAAAAGCCCCGCCGAGGCGGGGCTTTTTTTGTGGTTCAGGATGCAGGTTAACGCCGCGACGGCCGCTCGGCAAACGGCCGCCTCGCCCGGATCGCACGATCCGACCCCTTTTGCGCGCTCCCTTTAGCCCCCACATCCTTATTGATAATGGTGACTTCGCGTTGCTTCAGCGCCGGGACGTCGAGGGTAGCGTCCAGCTTTGCGCTGATTCTGGTCACCACAGTCGCGGCGGCCCAGCAGGGGCAGCTCGACCCGTCGTTTGGCAGCTCCGGCAAACAAGTCATTCCCTTCGACCTGGGCGGCTCCGGTTTCGACGGCGCCTTCGACGTCGCGGTGCAGCCCGACGGCAAGATCGTCTTAGTCGGTGGGGCCGAGAAGCTCGGCGCAGACACCGACTTCGCCGCCATTCGATTACGACCCGACGGCAGCCTGGACCCGACCTTCGGTACCGGTGGTAAGACCACCGTGTGGTTCGACCTGGGGGGCACCAAGGCGGATTACGCCGCGGCGGTGGCGCTGCGTCCGGACGGCGGCATCTTCCTGGCCGGCCCGGTGACCGGCGCCGACGGCGACCGGGATTTTGGGATCGCGCTGCTCGATTCTTCCGGCGCCCTCGACTCCAATTTCAACGTGGGTGGAAAATCGGCCACCCAATTCGACCTCGGCGGGGATAACGACGACTGGGCCTGGGATCTCGCGCTGCAGGCCGACGGCAAGGTCCTGGTGGCCGGAGCGGTGGACGGCTCAGCGGGCAACGTCGACTTCGGCGTGGCGCGGTGGAACCCGAGCGTCGGCATCGATCTGTTCTTCGGGCTCATCGGCATCCGCGTCGTGTTCTTCGATGAAGGTGGATCGAACCACGACGAGGCGCGGGCCATTGCGGTCCAGCCCGACGGCAAGATAGTCCTGGCCGGCACGGTATCGGTCGGGGACCGCACAGCCGACTTCGGGGTGGTGCGGCTGAACGCCGACAGCACCAACGATTTCGACTTCGGGAACGCGGGCAAGGTCACGATCGCCTTTGATCTCGGCGGCGATGACGTCGACGTCGCGACCGACCTGGTGCTGCAGCTAGACGGCAAAATCGTCGTGGTGGGCGCGGCCGAGGCGCCGAACTCGAAAATGGACTTCGCGATCGCCCGGCTCCTGCCGGACGGCACGTTGGATTCCGACTTCGACGGCGACGGCAAGACCACGGTGAGCTTCGACCTGGGTGGCGACCTCGAGGACTCGGCCACCGCGGTGGCGCTCAACCCCGATGGCGCCATCGTGGTTGCCGGACTGGTCGACGGTCCCGCCGGCGACCGCGACTTCGGGCTCGCGCGGCTGGATCCCAGCGGCGCGCTGGACGCTGCATTTGGCACCGGCGGCAAGACGACGATCGCGTTCGATCAGGGGACGGCCTTCGACGATGCCTTCGGCCTGGCCGTCCCTCGGTCCGGGGGAATCTTCGTCGCCGGTGGCGTCGACGTCGCGCCCAACGGGATCGACTTCGGGGTCGCGAAAGTCCAGGGCGGCGTTATCTTCGCGAACGGTTTCGAGTCCTGAGGCCGGTCCCGGCGCCTGGGCCGGCGACCCGCCCGCGGAGTAGACTGTCCCGATGCAATATCCGCTCGGCATGGTGCTCTCCGGCGGCGGCGTTCGCGGCCTCGCCCACGTTGGCGTGCTGAAGGCGCTCGGTGAAGAGGGAATCGAGCCGCAGGTGCTCTCCGGAACGAGCGCCGGGGCGATCGTCGCCGCACTCTATGCCGCCGGCTATTCGACGGATGCGATGCTCGAGTTTTTCCTTGCGAAAAACCCCTTCCGCCTGTCCAAGCTGTCGCTCTCCAGGCGCGGTATCTTCGACACCGCGAAGGTGAACCAGGACTTCCTCGAGTATTTTCCCGAGGATTCTTTCGCCGCCCTGCGCAAGCCCATCTACCTGACCGCGACCGATCTGGTCAATGCACGGGAGGAGGTGTTCGCGTCCGGACGCCTGATCCCGGCCATTCTCGCCTCGGCGTCGGCGCCGCTGGTCTTCACACCGACCGAGATCGACGGTCGCCTGTTCTCCGACGGCGGCATTATCGACAACTTCCCGGTCGAGCCGTTGGTCGGCCACTGCGACGCGATTCTCGGGGTGTATGTCGGGCCGCTGCGGCGGATCGAACGGCAAAACCTGAACAGCGCGTTCGCGGTCTCCCAGCGCGCCCTCGAAATTGGCATGTACTACAGCTCCAAGCGCAAGTTCCACCGCTGCGATCTGGTGCTCGCGCCGCCGGAACTCAGCCGCTACGGCGCGTTCGACACCAAGCTCATGCCCGAGATCTTGGAGATAGGCTACCGCGCCGCGAACGAGCGAATGACTGAAATCCGGCGGCTCGTGAAGACCGACGACGCGACTGCCGGACCGGGCAGGCGTAATGGCCGATAGTCGGAGAGCCCCGCGCGGGGCGGGGCTCTTGCGCAGTTCCGAACGAGGCTGGCTTTACGGCCCGGCGTCGCCGAGGCGGTTGCCGTCGGCGTCCAGGAGCTGGATCTCGCCGTAGCCGAGTTCGCGGATGCCGGCTTCGATCTTGGCACGGTCGCCGACCACTACCCAGACCAGGCTATCGGGCACCACCACCTGCTCGGCCGCCTGCTCGATCTGCTCGTCGGTCAACGCGCGGACCTTGCCGGCGTAGGTGTCCCAATGGTCGTCCGGTAGCCCGAAACGGACCATCTCTCCGATCGAATCGGCGACCGCGCCGGTGGTCTCCCAGCGGCCGGCCAGGGTCAGGCTCTTCTTGTCGCGGGCGCGGGCGGTCTCGTCCGGCGTCGGCGGACGCTCGCCGCGGATCGCGGATATCTCGGCCTGGATCTCGGCCATCGACTCCTTGGTCTTGTCGGTCTGCACCGGCGCGTAGGCCAGGAACGGGCGCTGGCCGCGGGCGTCGACGATGACCGATCGGGCGCCGTAGGACCAGTGCTTGTCCTCGCGCAGGTTCATGTTGATGCGCGACGAAAAGCTGCCGCCGAGCACCTCGTTCATCGCCTCGATCGCGATCTCGGACTCGTTGTTCTTCGGCGGCGCGACGTGGCCCGCGAAGATGATCGACTGATCCGAATCGGGCCGATCGATCAGGTACACCGCGGTAGTCGCCTTGTGGGTCACGAAGTCGATGTTCTTTTCGGGGACCTCGCCCGGCTTCCACTTGCGGAACAGCTTCTCCATCCGCGGCCCGATCTCGGCGAACGTGGTGTCGCCGACCACGATCAGGGTCGCGTTGTTGGGCTTGAACCAGGCCTTGTGAAACTCGCGCAGGTCATCGGTCGACATCGCGGTGACCGATTCCTCGGTGCCGGTGCCGGTATACGGCAGCCCGTAGGCGTGACCGTCCCCGTACAGCAGCCTGGGGAACACCCTGAGCGCGATCGAGAACGGTTGCACCTTCTCCTGCTTGATCTGCGCCAGTTGCAGCTTGCGCAGGCGCTCGAACTCCTGCTCCGGAAACGACGGGTTCAGGATCACGTCGGCGAACAGCTCCAGCGAGCCGTCGAGGTTCTCGGTGATCGCGTTCAGCGAAACCGCCGACATGTCGAGATTGGAGCCGGCGCTCAGCGTCGCACCGAGGTCGTTCAGCTCGTCGCTGATCTGGAGCGCGGTGCGCTTCTTGGTGCCCTCGTCCAGCATGTCCATCGCCAGCGACGCGGTTCCGGGCAGACCGAACTGGTCGGCCGCGGTGCCGGCATTGACGACCAGCCGCACGTCCACCACCGGCACCGCGTGGCGCTCGGCGATGATCACCTCGAGCCCGTTGGACAGCCGGTGGCGCGTGAAGTCGTCGAAGTCCACCGCCGGCGGCGAGCCGACGTCGGGCAGTTGCGAGCGGTCGGCGCGGTCCTCGGCGGCGGTCGTGTACTCCTGGAACGGATGCACCTCGAGCGCGTAGTGGCCGCCGGCCATCCACCTGTTTGCGACCCGCTTCAGGTCCTCCAGCGTCGCCTCCTCCCAGCGCGTCAGCGTCTCCTGGTAGGCCCCGGGATCGCCGAGGTAGACTTCGTTCTGGGCCAGGATGTCGGACTTGCCGCCGAAGCCGCCGACCCGCTCCAGCCCGCGGACGAAGCTCGCCTTGCGGGTGGTGCGAATCCGGTTGAGTTCTTCCTCGGTCGCGCCTTCGGCCAGGAACCGGGCGACCTCCTCCTCGATCGCCGCGTCGACCTGGGCCAGGTCCTGTCCGGGCAGCGCGGTCGCGATGACCCCGAACAGGCCGGCGATCTCCAGCGGGAACGAGAATGCCGCCACGTCGGAGGCGATCTGATCATCGTAGACCAGCCGCTTGTACAGCCGCGAGGTCTTGCCCTCGCTCAGGATCCCGGCCACGAAGTCCAGGTGCTCGGAGTCGATGTGGCCGATCTCCGGCATCATGTAGATCTTGTACAGCCGCGCCTGCGGAACCCGGTCCTCCATGTAGACCCGGTGCACGCCTTTGATCTCGGGGATCCAGGTCTCCTCGCGGATCAGCGGCGGGCCCGCCGGTATGTGGCCGAAGAACTTCTCGACCCGGGCCTTGGCGTCGGCCGGCCCCACGTCGCCGGCGATCACGATGGTCGCATTGGCGGCACCGTAGTAGCGCTTGAACCACTCGTGCACGTCCTCCAGCGAGGCCGCATCCAGGTCTTCCATCGAGCCGATCGGAAGCCACGAGTACGGATGCCCCTTGGGAAACATGCTCTGGAACATCGTGTCGAAGACCTTGCCGTAGGGCTGGTTCTCACCCTGGCGCTTTTCGTTCTGCACCACCCCGCGCTGCTCGTCCAGCTTGGCCTGGTCGATCGCCCCGAGCAGGTGGCCCATGCGGTCGGACTCCATCCACAGCGCCATATCCAGCGCGTTCTTCGGCACCACCTGGAAATAATTGGTGCGGTCGAAGTCGGTGGTTCCGTTCATCCCGGTCGCGCCGACCCGGTCGAACGACTTGAAGTAATCGTCGTTGTAGTTCTCGCTGCCGTTGAACATCAGGTGCTCGAACAGGTGGGCGAAACCGGTCTTGCCGACCTTCTCGTTCTTGGAGCCCACGTGATACCAGACGTTGACCGCGACCACCGGGGCCTTGTGGTCCTCGTGCACGATCAGGGTCAGGCCGTTGTCGAGCACGTATTTCTCGAACGGGATTTGGACTTCCTGGGCGTTCGCGGCGGTGAGCGCGAACGACAAAGTCAGGGCCAGGGTATGCCAGCGCATCATGCGATCAACCTCCATCGGGGGGGTGCGACCGCCTAAGGTAACAGACGACGAGCACCGGCGCGATGTGTCTTTAGCTGGGTCGGGCGGCGGAGGCCCGAAACGCGGTGCTGGGCAACAAAATGCCGCCCCGATCCGAAGTGCGTGCGGCAGGTCAACCCGATACAAAAATTCATTGTAAGCGGGGTTTTGTGTATCATTAACCGTTACCCCGGAGATCCCGATGAAGCCAACCAGCACGCCCTCCACCGAAGACCGCGAACGCCGCTTTCAGGCGCGCATCGATGCCGGCGAGCGGATCGAGCCAAAGGACTGGATGCCGGACAAGTACCGCAAGACCCTGATCCGGATGATGAGCCAGCACGCCCACTCGGAGGTGATCGGGATGCAGCCGGAAGGCAACTGGATCACCCGCGCACCAACGCTGCGACGCAAGCTGGTGCTGCTGGCCAAGGTGCAGGACGAGGCCGGGCATGGCTTGTATCTGTATGCCGGCGCCGAAACCCTCGGTTCCAGCCGCGAGCGGATGATCGCCGACCTGCAGTCCGGCAAGGCCAAGTACTCGAGCATCTTCAACTACCCGACCCTGAGTTGGGCCGACATCGGCGCGATCGGCTGGCTGGTCGACTCGGCCGCGATCGTCAACCAGGTGGCGCTGACGCGCTGCTCTTACGGTCCGTATGCGCGCGGCATGGTGCGCATCTGCAAGGAGGAGAGCTTCCATCAGCGCCAGGGCTACGAAATCATGCTGGCGCTGGCCCGCGGCAGCGAAGCCCAGAAGCAGATGGCCCAGGACGCGCTGGACCGCTTCTGGTGGCCGTCGCTGATGATGTTCGGACCCTCGGACGCCGAATCCACCAACACCGCCCAGTCGATGAAATGGCGGATCAAGCACTACACCAACGACGATCTGCGCCAGAAGTTCGTCGACCAGACCGTGCCGCAGGCCGACTACCTGGGACTTAAGATTCCGGACCCGGACCTGAAGTGGAACGAGGAGCGCGGGCATTACGACTTCGGCGAGATCGACTGGGACGAATTCTGGCGGGTGGTGTCCGGCAACGGCATTTGCAACCGGCAGCGCATCGCCCACCACGTCAAGGCCCACGAGGACGGCGCCTGGGTCCGCGATGCGGCCGCCGCGTACGAGGCCAAGCACCGCCGCGCGACCACGGCGGCCTGAGGAGGAACCGCAATGAGCAAGCCCAAAGACCTGCCGCTGTTCGAGGTCTTCGTGCGCTCCAAGCGCGGCCTCGACCACAAACACGTCGGCAGCGTGCATGCCGAAGACCACGAGCTGGCGTTGCAGTACGCGCGCGACGTCTATACCCGGCGCAGCGAAGGGGTCAGCATCTGGGTGGTGAAATCGTCCGACATCGTCGCCTCGCAGGAAGACGACGCCGAAGCGTTCTACGACCCGATGGACGACAAGCCCTACCGCCACGCGACCTTCTACGAGGTCCCGGAAGAGGTCAAGCACCTGTGAGCGAGCGCGACCTGTTCGAATACGCGCTGCGCCTGGGCGACGACGCGCTGACCCTGGGGCACCGGCTCTCGGAATGGTGTTCCAACGGGCCGTACCTCGAGGAAGACATCGCGCTCACCAACATCGCGCTCGACCACATCGGCCGCGCGCGAATGCTGCTGGCCTACGCGGCCAAGGTCGAGGGCGCCGGTCGCGACGAGGATCAACTCGCCTATTTGCGTGACTGCCGCGAGTTCCGAAACCTGCTGATTTGCGAGCTGCCGCGCGGCGACTTCGGCGACACGATCGTCCGGCATTTCCTGATCGACGCGTTTCACGTACCGTTCTTCGGCGCGCTGGCCCGCTCCGACGACCCGACCCTGGCCGGGATCGCGGCCAAGGCGGTCAAGGAGTCGCGCTACCACCTGCGCCATTCCAGCGGCTGGCTGGTGCGCCTCGGAGACGGCACCGGAGAAAGCCATGCCCGCGTCGGCGCGGCGCTGAGCCGGGTGTGGGGCTACAGCCACGAGCTGTTCGCGACGGACGAGCTGGAGACCCGACTTGCCGACGCCGGTATCGCGGTCGACCGGGAGGCGCTGCGCGCGCCGTGGAACCAGACCGTTAACGAGGTGCTGGCTGCCGCCGGGCTGGAGCGGCCAGGCGACGACTGGCGGATCGAGGGCGGGCGCCGCGGCGATCACACGGAGCACCTGGGCTACCTGCTGGCGGAGCTGCAGTTCCTGCAGCGCGCCTACCCGGGCCTGCAATGGTGACGGCGACAGAAACCACCGCCGCGCTGGCGCGCCCGGACGACCCGGAAGCGGGGCGCGTTTGGGATCTGCTGGCCGCGGTCACGGACCCGGAGATCCCGGTGCTGACGATCGCCGATCTGGGCGTGCTGCGTGGAGTCGAGGCAGACGGCGACGAGTGGGTGGTCACGATCACGCCGACCTACTCCGGCTGCCCGGCAATGCACGCGATCGAGGACGACATCCGCGGCCGGCTGGCCGAGTCCGGTATTGCGGCCCGCGTCGAGACCGTGTACGACCCACCCTGGACCACCGACTGGCTCAGCGCGGCGGGGCGCGCCAAGCTCAGGGCCTATGGGATCGCGCCGCCCGCGGAGGCCTCGTCGTCCAAACGCAGTCTGCTGGGTCTCGACCCGGTCGTCGCGTGCCCGCAATGCGACTCCCGGAACACGGCCAAGCTCAGTGAATTCGGCTCCACCGCGTGCAAGGCGCTGTACCTGTGCCGGTCCTGCCAGCAGCCGTTCGATTACTTCAAATGCCTTTAGCCTGCATCGCCCGCCGCCCTTCGGCTGCGGCGCCCCGATCGTGAAGCTCGCGTTTCACCGACTGCGGATCGGCGAGGTCCGCCGCGAGACCGAGGATTCAATCTCGGTCACGTTCGAGATCCCGCCCGAGCTGGCGGAGGATTTTGCCTTCACCCAGGGTCAGCACCTGACCCTGCGCGCCACCATCGATGGCGAAGAGTTGAGGCGCAACTATTCGATCTGCAGCGGACTCGACGACGGCGAGGTCCGGGTCGCGATCCGGCGCCTGGCCGGGGGGCGATTTTCCACCCACGCCAACGAGCACTTCAAAGCCGGCGACATCGTCGAGGTGATGCCGGCCAAGGGCCGCTTTTTCACGCCGCTCGAGCCCGATCAGGCCAAGCACTCCCTCGCGATCGCTGCCGGCGCCGGGATCACCCCGATCCTTTCGATCATCAAGACCACGCTGGCCCGCGAGCCGGAAAGCGATTTCACGCTGATCTACGGCAACCGCAAGGTCGCCTCCATCATGCTGCGCGATCCGCTGACCTACCTGAAGAACCGTCATCCGGACCGGTTTCAGTTGATCCACGTGCTGAGCCGCGAAAGCCGGGACGTGCCGCTGTTCAACGGTCGCATCGACCCGGCCAAACTCGCTGCGCTGGGCGAGCGACTGGTCGCGTTCGACCAGATGGACGAGGTGTTCCTGTGCGGGCCGCAGGCGATGATCGACACACTGCGCCCGGCGCTGAGCGATGACTTCGGGATCGATCCGAAGAACGTCCACTTCGAGCTGTTCGGCACCGCCGATCAGCTCAAGCCCAAACCGCACACCGCCGCCGTTGCGTCGGGGCCACGCCGCAAGGTCACGGTGATCGCCGACGGCAAGCGGACCCGGGTCGAGGTGGCCACCGCCGGGCAATCGATCCTGGATGCGGCGCTGGCCGGCGGCGCCGATCTGCCGTTTGCCTGCAAGGGCGGCGTCTGCTGCACCTGCCGCGCCAAGCTCGTCTCCGGCAAAGTCGAGATGGATGTCAACTACGCGCTCGAAGACGACGAGGTCGAGGCCGGATTCGTGTTGACCTGTCAGTCGCATCCCCTGACCGACGAGGTGGTGGTCGACTTCGACGCCCGCTAAACCGCGGGGCGATCCGTTTGCTATAGTTCCGGTAGGCCGAGTAATGGGGGAGAGGACCATGACCGGACTCAGGACGGGTTTGTTCGTTCGCGCGGGCTGCTGGCTTGCGCTCGTCGTTTACTTCACTGGTGCGGCTGCAGCGGCGACGCCGCTGGACATGCCGCCGAGCGCGCTGCCGCTGGCCGACTACGAGGCCAAGGTGCTGTATCCGTGGCTGCACGCGCGCGGCTACGCGGCCCCCGGACTCGGCTGGACCGTCGATTCCAGGGTTCGCGACACCGGGCCGTTCATCCGCACCGACAACTACGGCACCCATCCGGCGGTGCGCATCTACTATTCGCCTGCGGTGCGCGAGTGGCTGGACCACGGCCGCGAGGGCCCGGTCCCGCCCGGCGGCATCATCATCAAGGAGATGTTCAAGCCCCCGGCGGCGATCTACGAAACCCTGCGCCAGGACCCATGGTTCGTCGCCCACCCGGACCAATACGAGGCACTGCTGGGCGAACTCCTGAGCGCCTGGGCGGTGATGATCAACGATCCCAAGGGCAACGCGATCGACGGCTGGTTCTGGTCCTCGCCGGGCAACGCGGCCACGCTCGCGGAGATGCTCGATCCCGCGGCCGGCAACGTGGACAACTATTCGCACGTGCTGACGTCGGCGTTTGGGATCGGCACCTGCAGCCGCTGTCATTCCTCGGCCGATTCCGAGAACACGTTTTCCTCGACCACCAACTTCGACCCCGAGGACTCCCCGCTTCAGTTCCGGGTCGACGCCTCCTGGCGCAGCGCCGACTACCTGGGCTCGGTCTACACGACGATCGAGTCGTTTCTCAAGAACAAAAAGGTCCCGGCCGCCGACGCCAACGCGCTGCTCCTGAAGCTGAACCTGCCGCCGCAGCAGCGGCCTTATATGCCCGCGAAAACGACCGGTCTCGTTGCGCTGATCGACCCGCACAAGCCGGTCGCCGACGACCCCTCCTGCGGTCCGCTGCCGCAGCCGCCGGCCCCGGCGCTGAACCCGGACTTCGTGGCCCAGTTCGCGGACCTGAAGCACCTGACCGGGCAGGAGCCGAGCGCCGCCGAGATCAAGAACTTCAGCTTCCCGTGCCAGTTCGCCGACCACGTGCCGCCGACGCCTGCGATCCACGCCGGCGGAACCGACAACCCGAACCAGTACCTGACCTCGTCCAACTGCTACGGCTGCCACGGGGGCCTGGGCGGCGCGCCGTACGGGGTCAGTATGTTCATCCAGACCGGTCCCGGCGCCGGCACCGGCTACAACGTGTCCGAGTACGGCGAGTGGCGCTGGTCGCCGATGGGGCTGGCCGGGCGCGACCCGATCTTCCATTCCCAGCTCGAGACCGAGCAGATCATCCTGCTGAAGGAAAACGGCAAGCTCAAAGGCGGCCAGCCGGCTGGCGGCGAGCTGGCCGCGATCCAGCAGGCGCTGACCGACACCTGCCTGCGCTGCCACGGCGCGATGGGGCTGCGCCAGAAGGGCATCGACCAGGGTGGGGACATCCTGAACCCGCACTTCGACGTCAATTTCTTCTACCTGGCCGAGCCGCTGACGCTCGAGCAGCGCAACAACCCGCCGTTCAAGCCGCCGGCGCACGAGGTCAACCCGCCATCGGGACTGACGCCGGCGGAGTTCTACGGCTCGTACGACCTGGGCGACCTCGCGCGCGAGGGCATCTCGTGCCTGGTCTGCCACCACATCGCCCCGCCGGACCCGAGCGAGGCCAAGGCCTGGGTCGCGAAGCACCCGGAGTGGTTTGGAAGCAAGCCGGTATGGTCGGATTCGTTCTTTTTCTTCCTCGGCACCAACACCACCGGGCTTTACACCCGCAACCCGGCCAACGAGGTCTACGGGCCGTTCGCCGACGTGCTGGAAAAACCGATGCAGAACGGGATCGGGATCACGCCGAAGGTGGCGCCGCCGATGGACGGCGACACCCCGTTCACGTCCGATTCGGCGATGTGCGGCACCTGCCACACGATCAACCTGCCGAACATCGGCGCCCCGCCCGACCAGAACCCGGTGCTGACCGCGCTGGAGCCGAACCCTTATTTCAAGAAGTTCTCGCATTCGATCGAGCAGGCGACCTACCTGGAGTGGCTCAACAGCTCGTTCGGCCTCGGCGCCGAGAACCAGGAGGGACCCGAGTTCCAGAGCTGCCAGGACTGCCACATGCCGAACCGCTTCGCCAGCCTCGACGACAC
>JBFJNB010000009.1:0-15594 GCA_041633655.1 Lysobacterales bacterium
CGCTGGCGCAGCTCGGGTGGAATCCGCGCCGCGCCGTGGTTGGTCAGGCACTGGGCCAGCGCAACGTATTTGTCCACCTCGGCCTGCATCTCGAGCTCCAGCAGGGTCACGCTGCGTTCGTGGCCGGCGTTCCAGGCCAGATACAGAAAGTGGCTGACCCCCTCCAGTGCCTGGCAGACCTCGTCCAGACGACCTGCGCGCAACATCCCGTCCGGCCCGTCGCGCTCGAGCCGGGCGACCAGGTCGGCGTCCAGGCACAGGCTCAGCAACAGCTCGTCGCCGTGCTGGCACACCAGCAGTTTTTCGCGCGGGCGCGCGCTGGGCGTGAGGTCCCGGCTCGGGCGAGCGACCACGAAATCCTCCACCCGCTGTGCGATCTCGACCTCGTAGATCGTCTCGAGCTGGCGCTGGAGGGCGGCGAGCATCGCTCCGCGGAATCGCTCAGTGGTGGGCGCGGCTGATCGAATTCAGGGCTGGCTGAAACCCGAGCGCGCGCAGCCTGCGCTCGGCCCGCTTGCTGCCGGTACGGATCCAGACCTCATAAAGGCGCAGGATGTCGGTGTTGGCTGCTGGCGCGCGCTCGCCGACCTCGCCGAGTACGTCGACGAAACTCAGGAACTTGTCCGACAGCTCGCTGAAGATGTCGGCGAGCACCGCGCGCGCCGAGCCGCGAATGGTCATCGACAGGCTGGAGTAGGCGCCGCCGCCCATCGCCACGTAGTAGTCGACGTCGACCGCTTTGTGATTCAATGCATTGGAGAAAATCCCGGCCACGAACAGCGCCACGTCCCCCAGCCGCTGCAGCGCCACGTCGCGCTCCTCGGCCGACTGCGCGTGGACCGCGTCAGCATAGTAGCCGGCCAGGGGCCGGATCATGGGTCCGTCGGGGGTCGCCTCGAACAGCTGCTCGGCGCGGGCGAACGAGGCCAGCAGCCGGACCACGTAGTACACGGTATCCTCGCCCGCCTCGGTGTTCTGGCGCGCCATCGCGCTGGCCACCGACTTTTGAAAGTACTCGACCAGATTGCGGTCCATGATCAGATTGGGCGGGCGCCGGTCCAGCATATTCACCTCCACTCCAATAACTTCGGCCTGTTGGCGTTGTTTCTTTAGCAGGCCCTGGTTGCGAGCGAGCATACCGGAGCAGCGGGGAAAGGCAGAAGTCAGCACTCTCGGTCGGGTGCTGACAATTCAGGTTCGGGGTGTGGACCGTTTGCGTTCGGCCAGCGCTTTCTTGTCGGCGGCGGAAAGAAATGCCATCTCCAGCGCGTTGGCCTGGGACTGGCGGATCTGGGCCGGGCTCAGGCCCGCGCGCGGCGCCGCCATGGTGTACTCGTGGGTCAGATCGATGCCGCTGATCGCCGGATCGTCGGTGTTCAGATTGGCGAGCAGTCCCCGGCGCAGGAACTCCGCCAGCGGATGCTCCTCGTAGCCCGTCACCGCGCTGGTGTGAACGTTCGAGGTCAGGCTGACCTCGAGACCGATGCGCCGCTCGGCCAGGAAATCCAGCAGGGCCGGGTCCTCGCGCGCGCTCAGGCCGTGGCCGATGCGGGTCGCCCCCAGCTCGCGGATCGACTCCCAGATGCTCTGCGGCCCCGCCGCCTCGCCGGCATGCACCGTCACCGCGAGCCCCGCATCGCGTGCGCGCTCGAAGTGGGCGCGAAAAAGCGGCGCCGGAAAGCGCGCCTCGTCGCCGGCCAGGTCCAGCGCTACGAACTCATCGCGCAACGCCAGCAGCGCATCGAGCTCCCGCATGCAGGTTTCGGGACCGTAGGTGCGGCTTAGGATTCCGATCAACTGTGCCTTGACTCCGGTGTCGCGCTCGCCGGCGCGGACCCCGTCCACCACCGCCTCGATCAACGCGCGCGGATCGAGTCCGTGGCTCTCGGCCATGAACCAGGGGCTGAAGCGCAGCTCCAGATAGTCGATCCCCTCGGCGCGGGCGTCAGCGACGTTCTCGTAGCCCACCCGCCGGCACGCCTCGCCATCCACCAGGATGGCGGTCAGATACTTGAAGCGCGAGATGAACGCCATCAGTCCGGATTCTCGCTCGCTGATCTGGACGTGCGGGCGCAGGCCCTCGACGTCTTTGGCCGGCAGATCGATCTGGTGGCGGTCGGCCAGTTCCAGGATCGTCTCCAGGCGGACGTTGCCGTCGAGGTGGCGATGGAGGTCGATGAACGGCAGCGTCCGGTCTATCATGGCGGCCGATTCTCCGGTGGGTCACCGAAGCTGTCAAACGATCCGTCCAAACCGTGAATGCCTCGATCGAATCCGCGATCGCCAGCCGGGGAGTGGTGATCCTCGACGGCGGCCTGGCGACCGAACTGGAGGCCCGCGGCCACGACCTCGACCACCCGCTGTGGTCGGCGCGGCTGCTCGAATCCCAACCGGAGGCGATCCGCGCGGTTCACCGGGCCTACCTGGACGCCGGCGCCGAATGCCTGATCACCGCAAGCTACCAGGCGAGCTTTGCCGGGTTCGCCGCGCTGGGGATTCCCGCCAGGCGCGCCCGCGCGCTGATCGCGAGCAGCGTGACCCTGGCCGCGGAGGCACGCGCGGAGCTGGCCCCGCGTCACCCCGCGCTGATCGCGGCCAGCGTGGGTCCTTACGGCGCCTTTCTCGCGAACGGTTCGGAATACCGCGGCGACTACCGCGTGTCACCACGAGCGCTCTACGATTTTCACGCGCCGCGCTGGGAGGTGCTGGCGCAGTCGCAGGCCGATCTGATCGCCTGCGAGACCCTGCCGAACCTGGCCGAGGCCGAGGTTCTGCTGAAGCTTCTGGAGCAGACCCCGGAGCGACGCGCGTGGTTTTCGTTCACCTGCCGCGACGAAGCGTCGATCAGTGCCGGCACCCCGATCGAGGCCGTCGCGGACCTGCTGAATGACGCGCCCCAGGTGGCCGCGGTCGGGGTCAACTGCACCCCGCCGGGATGGATCGAGGCGCTGGTCCGGCGCCTGGCTGCACGCCTGGACGGCAAACCGATCGTGGTCTATCCGAATTCGGGCGAACGCTACGATTCCCGGCACCGGGGCTGGCGGGGTGTCGCCGATCCGCTTGATTTCGGCGCCGCCGCGCGGCGCTGGCGGGATGCCGGCGCGCGCCTGATCGGGGGTTGCTGCCGCACCGGCCCGGACCACGTTCGCGCTCTGCGGCGCGCGCTGCTCGAGTGAGGGTCGCCTCGACGGCTTCCGCAACGACCTGCTAGGCCTCGGTCATCTCCTTGACCGAATCGAACCGATGCCCCTGGTGCAGCCCGTCGATATGGATCCGGTTGGCGAACACCGAAAACGCCAGGTAGCCGGCCAGACCCTTGCTCCGGGTCATCCACGGCGGCAGCAACTGCGGCGGATCGAGCACCCCGGCTTCGAACATCGGCACCAGCGCGAGCACGTCGTCGATCGCCATCCGCCCGGCGAAGAAATACCGGCACAGGTACAGCCGCTGGTGGATCATCGCCCAGCGGAAGAACGTGTGCACCTCCATCAGCCCGTGCAAGTAGACCACGTCCTTGGTGAACGCGCTGCCCCCGGTCAGCGGCGCGCCACGGAACACCCGCATCGCCGAGTTGAAGCTCTCGATCTCGGACTGGCCGGCCGACATGAAAAACCGGAATACGTCGATGAAATCGGCACCGTCCAGCGCCTGGCCGATTGCGATCACCCGGAGCGCCACCCGCTCCAGGCGCAGCACGTCGATCGATCCAGTGATCAGCTCGGCGAAGGTGGCCAGTCCCTCCTGGGCCTGGGTCGTGCGCGGCGCCCCCAGCCCGAGGCTCTGGAACCGGCTCTGGCGGCGGCCGTTGATCGCCGTCAGCGAGTGCACGAAGGCCTCGTGCTGCAGCAACTGATCGACATCGTATTCGCTGAAGCAGGTGCCGGAGCGCAGCCGGATCCGGGTCGCGCCGGCGGCCGCCTTGGACGCAAGCTCCGGGTCGATCACCACCCTGACTGTGCCCGGACCGAACACCTCGGCAAGCTGTGGCTCCATCGTCTGCTTCAGCCAATCGGCGGTCAGGCAGTACTCCCCCTCGCCGTAGTCGGACTGGCGGTGGAATTCGCGGTCGATCCTCAGGAAATGGCGCGCCGCGTCCAGGTTGGTCACCCGCCCACCGGAAAGACTGCCGCCCGGCGAGCCGTAGAGCGCCGCGCTGTGCGCGGTCATCCGCGCCGTGCCGGCGCATTCGAGCAGCCGGCACGCGGTGCGGTAGGACTTGGCGGTCGCGCGCAGGTAGGCCGCGATCGGATGATCCGCCCGACAGGCGCGCACGATCCGGCCCAGCTCGGCGCGGGTCTCGGACAGGTCGAGATCCGGATATTCGACCGCCGGCAAGCGCGGGTTGCCGCGGCTTGCGCCTTGCAGGAACTGGCTTTGGATCTCCGACGGCCAGGTCAGCCGGCTCAGGATCTTGACCCCGCGGGCGGCCGCGACCAGGCGCGCGTCCCAGTCCTCCAGGCGAATGAGCAGCCGGGCGTCGGCACGATCGGGGCGGGGGGAATCGGCGGTCTCGTTCACCCCCCCGATTCTACCATTCGACCATTAGCCGCGTTCGAGCAATCCTCGCAGCACGTCGCGGCGGCTGATGATCCCCACCAGGCGGTTGTTCTTCAGCACCGGATAGCGCCGATACGGGTGTTTCAGAAAGCGCATCGCCAGGTCGACGATGCTCATTTGCGCATTGACCGTGACCACCCCGGTGCTCATGTAGTCGGCGACCCGGCCACCGCCCTCGCCGTGGTAACCGGCCGACAGGGTCAGCGCGAGACAGTCGCGTTCGGTCAGCATCCCGACCAGTTCCCCGCTGTCATCGATCACCGGGGCGCCCGAAATGCGGTTATCCACCAACTCGTGGATCGCATCCAGCACGTTCATGTCCGGGCGCAGGGTCACGAGACTGGCGGTCATGTAGTCCTGAACGGCAATGAGCTTGGGCATTTATCGATCCTCTTTCGAGGCGTCGCGCCGCGCGCACGGGCGCTCGCACTGGAGGCAGCCGCGGCCCGCAAGACCGCCGCAGCTGCCGCGCAGCGGTGACCGGCCAAACAGGACGCCGGTGGCCATCGCGGCGACGGCCAGCGCGACCACGACGAAGCTGATCAAGAAAGTCGTCACGAGTTCACCAACCGTTTAAGGCGCGGTGTGGTTCGTTCCTCGAAGGCGTCGCCCGAGCGCACGATCAAAAGCGCCGCGAGGTCTGCCCGGCGCGCGAACTCAAGCCCGTCCTCGGGGCCCATGACCAGCAGCGCGGTGGCCAGCGCGTCGGCCCGCATCGCGGACTCATGCAGCACCGTGACCGATGCCAGGTCGTGGCTCACCGGGTAGCCGCTGCGCGGATCGATGGTGTGCGAAAAGCGCGTTCCATCGGCGAGGAAATAGTTGCGGTAGTCCCCGGAGGTCGCCACCGCGGTGTCTCGGAGTTCGAGCACTCGCTGCACGCTGCGCTCGCCGACCAGGGGCTTTTCGACCGCCACCCGCCACGGCCCGCCGGCCGCGTTGTGGCCGCGCGCACGCATCTCGCCACCGACCTCCAACAGATAATTCGCGACCCCGGCGGTCTCCAGCGAATTGGCCGCCAGATCCACCGCGAAGCCCTTGGCGATCGCGGACAAGTCTACGTAGACGTCGGCGCGGATCTTGCGCAGTGCCGGGGGCTCCCGGCGCTGCGCCAGCTTGGCATGGCCGACCCGCTCGCGGGCTTGCGCCAGCGCAGCCGCGGGCGGCACACCGTTGGCCGGACCGTCGGGCCCGAATCCCCACAAGTTCACCAGCGGGCCCACGGTGACGTCGAACGCACCCCCGCTGAGGGTACCGATCTCGAGCGCCGCGGCGACCACGGTCCGGGTCTGATCCGAAACCGCGAACCAGTCGGTTCCCTGGTAGCGGTTGAAGCGGGACAGCTCGGAGTCGGGGTCGTAGGTCGACATCAGCGAATTGACCGCGTGCAGCGCCTCCTCCACCCGCCGCTTCAGCTCGGCCTCTCCGAGCTTGGCCGGCGGCGACACGACCTTGACCGTGTAGCTGGTGCCCATGACCGGCCCGGTGAATTCGATCTGAACCTCGCCGGCGGGACGCGGGAGGAGCGCCCACAGCGCCAGCGCGGCGACCGCCAGCGCGGCGATCGTCGCGGCGAGCCGTCTGCTGGCGGGTGCGCTCATCCGAAATCGTCGAACAGGATGCTTTCCGGTTCGACCCCGAGCTCATCCAACATGTTCTTGACCGCCGCGACCATGATCGGAGGGCCGCACAGGTAATACTCGCAATCTTCCGGCGCCGGGTGGTCTTTCAGGTAGTTGTCGTAGAGAACCTGGTGGATGAAGCCGGTCGGACCGGTCCAGTCGTCCTCGGGTTTGGCCTCCGACAGCGCGAAGGTCCAGTTGAAGTTGTCGAACTCGGCCGCCAGCGCATCGAAATGCTCGCGGTAGAACAGCTCCCTGAGGCTGCGGGCGCCGTACCAGAAGCTGATCTTGCGCTTAGCCTTCAGGCGCTTGAGCTGATCGAAAATGTGCGAGCGCATCGGCGCCATCCCGGCGCCACCGCCGACGAACACCATCTCGTTGTCGGTCGGGCGTGCAAAAAACTCGCCGAACGGACCCGAGACCGTGATCTGGTCGCCGGGCTTGAGCCCGAAGATGTACGACGACATCGCGCCCGGGGGCACCGAGGGTGAGGCGCCCGGCGGCGGGGTCGCGATCCGGACGTTGAGCATGATGATGTCGCTTTCGCTCGGATAGTTCGCCATCGAGTAGGCCCGCGTAACCGGCACCGTGACCTCGGAAGTGTAACGCCACAGGTCGTAGCGATCCCACTCGTCCCGGAAGCGTGCGGCGATGTCGAAATCCTTGAAGTTCAGCCGATGCGGCGGGCACTCGACCTGCACGTAACCTCCGGCGCGAAAATCCAGTCCTTCGCCGGGCGGCATCTCGAGCACCAGTTCCGTGATGAATGTCGCCACGCTCTCGTTGGAGCGCACCCGGCAATCCCACCGGCGCACCCCGAACACCTCGCTCGGCACCCAGACTTCGAGCGGCTGCTTGACCGCTACCTGACACGCCAGTCGTACCCGGCGGGCCGCCTCGCGCTTGCTGATCAGCGAAGCCTCGGTCGGCAGCATCGCGCCGCCGCCGCGCGGAATGCGCACCCGACACTGACCGCAGGTGCCCTTGCCGCCGCAGGCCGAGGCCAGGTATAGCTCGGCGTCGCCCAGCGCGCTCAGGAGCTTGCTCCCGACCGGGGTCTCGATCTGGCGCTCGCCGTTGATCTCGATCGATATGTTGCCCGTGGCCACGAGCCAGTTGCGCGCGGCCAGGATCACCAGCGCCAGCAGCAGCACGATGCCGGTGAAGAACGAGACGCCGAGGACGATTTCGGTCACAACTGGATCCCCGAGAAGGCCATGAATCCGAGCGACATCAGACCCACGGTGATGAACGTGATCCCAAGACCCTGCAGGCCGTCGGGAACGTCGGAGTACTTGAGCTTTTCGCGGATACCGGCCAACGCCGCCAGCGCCAGCGCCCAGCCGAATCCGGTACCGAAGCCGAAGGTCAGGCTCTGGGCGAAGTCGTAATGGCGCTCGACCATGAACAGCGACCCGCCCAGGATCGCGCAGTTGACCGTGATCAGCGGCAGGAACAGACCCAGCGCGTTGTAGAGCTTAGGAAAATAGCGATCCAGGACCATCTCCAGAATCTGCACCAGCGCCGCGATCACGCCGATGTAGCACACCAGGCCCAGGAAGCTCAGATCGACGTCCGTGAGCCCCGCCCAGGACAGCGCGCCCGGGCGCAGCAGGTAATGGTGGATCAGGTAGTTGACCGGCACCGTGATCACCTGCACCGCGATCACCGCCGCGCCCAGCCCGAGCGCGGTGTCGATGCGCTTGGAGATCGCCAGGAACGTGCACATGCCGAGGAAGAACGCGAGCGCCAGGTTCTCAACGAACACCGCTTTGACGAAGAGGCTCAGGTGCTGCTCCATCGGTCCGTCCTCAGATGGCCTCCGTCCGGTGGATCTCGTGGATCTGGAATTCGGCCGGGTCGACCTGCGCCTTCTTCCAGGCCCGGATGACCCAGATCAAAAGCCCGATGATGAAGAACGCGCTCGGCGGCAGCAGCATCATCCCGTTGGGGACGAACCAGCCGCCATCGCCCGCCAGCGGAAACAGCGGGTAGCCGAGCAGCGTGCCGGCCCCGAACAGCTCGCGCACGGTGGCCACGATCACCAGCACCAGCGCGTAGCCGAGGCCGTTACCGATCCCGTCGAGCAGGCTCGGGCCGACCGGGTTCTTCATCGCGTACGCTTCGGCGCGGCCGAGCACGATGCAGTTGGTGATGATCAGACCCACGAACACCGACAACTGCTTGCTGGTCTCGTAGGCATAGGCTTTCAGCAGCTGATCGACCACGATCACCGCCGAGGCGATGATGGTCATCTGCACGATGATCCGGATGTTGGTCGGGATCTGGTCGCGGATCAGGCTGATGCTGGCGCTGGAAAAGGCCAGCACGCCGATTACCGCCGCGGACATCAGGAGCGCCGGCAGCAGAGAAGTCGTCACCGCCAGCGCGGAGCAGATCCCGAGGATCTGCAGGGTGACCGGGTTCGAGTCGATCAACGGGTCGGTCAGGATCTTGCGGGTGCTCGAGCTCATGCCGGTTCCTCGGGCGTCTGCCACCAGTGCATCTTCAGGTACGGGCCGAAGCCACCGGCGCCGAGCCAGTAGCGCAGCAGGTTGGTCACGCCGCGCCCGGTCAGCGTGGCGCCGGCCAGACCGTCGACCTGGAACACGGGGTCTCCGGCCCGCGGCGGGCCAGTGGCCGGCTGGCCCTCGACCACCCGGCCGCGGACGACCTCGATCTGCGGTTCACCGTCTGAGTCGTAGACCAGTTTGCCGTCCCACTGGCTCAGCCAGCGCGCCTTGTCGATCTGGTCGCCGAGGCCCGGCGTCTCCGCGTGCTGGTAGAACTTCAGCCCGCGGATCGTGTTGCCGTCGGTGTCCAGCGCCAGGAACCCGTACATGGTCGACCACAGCCCCGCGCCGTACACCGGCAGGATGATGCGCGCCACCCGATCGCCGTCGCGGACCAGATAGACTACGGCGTGACCGGCACGGCGCCGGATGTTGGCCAGATCTTGGTCTGTCGGGATCACGACCCCGGTGGTCGCATCCAGCGCGGCGGCCGCGGGATCGAAGGTCCCGGGGTCGATGTCCTCGGCGTACTCGCCCGTGGCCAGGTCCACGACGCGCGGCTCGATCACCCGAAACTGCTCCTCGATCGGGACCCCGGGTCGCAACAAGCCCACCACCTGCAGGATGTTGCGCTGGCGGTTTTCCAGTTCGTTGCGCGCCTGCGCCGGCCGGAGCGTGATCGCGACCGCGGTGACCAGCGCGGAGCAGACCAGGCTCACCAGCAGCGCCACGATCAGGGTCTGCGCGATGCCCGCGGGACGGGTGGCGGGGGAATCAGCCACTGCGCTTGAGCCTCCGTGTGATATTGGCCTGGATCACGAAATGGTCGATCAGCGGTGCCAGGATGTTGCCCAGCAGGATCGCCAGCATGATGCCCTCCGGAAAGGCCGGATTGACTACCCGGATCATCACCGTCAGGGCGCCGATCAAGAGCCCGAAAGCCCAGCGGCCGGCGTCGGTCTGCGCGGCCGAGACCGGGTCGGTGGCCATGAACATCATCCCGAACGCAAAGCCGCCGAGCACCAGGTGCCACTCCCACGTCATCGCGAACATCGGATTGGTGTCGCTGCCGATTCCGTTGAACGCGAGCGCGGTCAGTACCATCCCGAGAAACACGCCGGCGACGATCCGCCAGGAAGCGATCCCGGCGTAGATCAGCAACACCCCGCCGACCAGGCACGCCAGCGCCGAGGTCTCGCCGATCGAGCCCTGGATCGAGCCCGCGAATGCGTCCCACCAGGTGATCCCGGCGGCCAGCACCCCGGCCATCACGTCGATCGCGCTCAGGCCCAGCGCGGTGGCCCCGGAGAAGCCGTCGACCGCGGTCCACACCGCGTTGCCCGACATCTCCACCGGATAGGCGAAGTACAGGAAGGCGCGCCCGGCCAGGGCCGGATTGAGGAAGTTCTTGCCGGTGCCGCCGAAGACCTCCTTGGCGATGACCACCCCGAACGAGATCCCGATCGCGGCCTGCCACAATGGCGTGGTTGGCGGCAGGGTCAGCGCAAACAGCCAGGAGGTTACCAGGAAGCCCTCGTTGATCTCGTGATTGCGGACCCCGGCGAACAGTACCTCCCACAAGCCGCCAGCGGCTAGCGTGACCAGGTACAGCGGCAGGAAATAGGCCAGACCGTGCATCAGGCAGGCGACCACGCTGCCCGGATCGTACCCGACCCCGAGCAGCCCAAGCAGCGCGCCGCGCCAGCCGGGCGCCGCGTCGATCCCGAGCGAGGCCATCGCCAGGTTCGCCTGGTAGCCGACGTTCCAGACCCCGACCAGCATCGCCGGGGTGGACGCCAGCACCACCAGGATCATGACCCGTTTCAGATCCAGCGCATCGCGCACGTGCGGCGCAGCCCGGGTGACGTCGGCCGGCGAGTACAGGGCCGTGTCGATCATCTCGTACAGCGCGTGGAAGCGCTGATAGCGACCGCCCTTGGCGAAGTGCGGATGGAGCTGGTCCAGGAAGCGACGCAGGCCCATCAGCCGTCCCGCTCGATCAGTTTGAGGGTTTCGCGCAGGTACTCGCAGTAGTCGTACTTGCTCGGGCACACGAACGCGCACAGCGCCAGGTCTTCCTCGTCCAGTTCCAGGCAGCCGAGCGCCTTGGCGGTCTCGGTGTCGCGCACGATCAGCGACTTCAGCAGCGGCGCCGGCAGGATATCCAGCGGCATGACCTGCTCGAAATTGCCGATCGGAACCATCGCCCTCGGACTGCCGTTGAGCGAGCTGCTCAGCGCGAAACGGCGCCCGCGCATCAGGCCCGAGGCGTAGGCCTTGACCGCCGAGTAACGGCCGAAGCCGGGCGCCATGAACGCGAGGAACTGGCGCGGACTGCCCTCGGGCAGCAGCGTCACCTGCTGGTGATAGCGGCCGAGGTAGGCCACCGGTCCGACCGCGCGGCGGCCGTTGAATACCGAACCGGAGATCGGCCGACAGGCGCCGGGTCGGCGTTCGTCCCGGATCAGATCGGCGATCGACGCGCCGAGTCGGGTCCTGAGCTGGCGCGGCCTTCGCGCCAGCGGCCCACCCAGGCTCACGATCCGCTCGACCCACAGGCGGCCGCTCAGGAACAGCTTGCCGATCGCGATCACGTCCTGCAGGCCGACGTGCCACACGCTTCGGGTCGGTCCCACCGGGTGCAGAAAGTGGATGTGCGTTCCGACCAGGCCGGCCGGATGCGGACCGCGGAATCGGACCAACCGGGCGCCGCCCTGCCCGGCTGCGGGCAACTCCGCGCCCTCGGCCGCGCACAGATACAAGGGACCGTCGCTCAGGCGGCTCAACACGCTCAGGCCCGCCCCGAAGTCCCCGGCGTGGGCGTGCGCGACCGGCAGCGGGTCGGGCGCCAGGGGGTTGGTGTCGATCGCGGTGACGAAGATCGCCGACGGACGCGTCTCGGGATCGGGCGGCTTGCTGAACGGGCGCGTTCGCAGCGCCGTCCACAGCCCGGAGCGGATCAGGTTGGCAACCACCCGCTCGGGGTCGAGCGCGTCCAGTTCCTCGCGCTGGTAGCGCTCGAAGGTCTCCTCGGCGTCGCCCTCGAGCGCGACGACGACCGATTCCAGGCGCCGCCGCCGGCCGCGGTTGATCGCGACCACGGTGCCAGCCCCCGGGGACGTGTAGCCGACCCTGGGGTTGCCTTTGTCCACGAACAGCGTCTGCCCGAGCTTGACCCGGTCGCCCTCGGCAACCTCCAGGGTTGGCTTCAGCCCGTGATAGTCGCGCCCGAGGAGCGCCACGTTGCGGACCCCGGCGGCGTCGTCGCAGCGCGCCTCCGGGACACCGGCAAGCGGCAGGTCAAGGCCCCGCTTGATTCTGATTGTCTGTGTCGCCTGCATCGTTGCCGAGGTTTATCGACCGGGGATCTTGCAGTTTTTTGGTTATCGATCCGCGGACGATTAAAAACATCGGCCCGCCAGCGTGCCATTGTGTCTTATACGTAGCCCCTTGGCGACCCCCGCCCGTCGTCAAGGATGCGCGAGCGACCTGGCGGCCGCTCAGCCGCCGGTCTTGCGCACGCGGATGTCGCCGTTGAGGGTTTCGAAACGCACGACGGTGCCGCCACCGTTGATCCGGGCGACGACCTCGCTGTCGACCCGTACCTCGAGGCCGCCGTCGGTTTCGCGGCGCTCGATCCGCGGCGGCGTCGGCACCACCTCGACCTCGAAGTCGGAATGGATCTCGCCCTGCGCGCTGTCGATATGCAGCTCGAGCCCGGCGTCGGCCGGGAAGCTGACGTCCAGGTCGCCGTTGACCGACGAGAACGCCATCGGCTTTTCCTTGTCGATCGCGACGAATGCGACCGTGATGTTGTCGTTGACGGTCTCGGCGATCACCGACCCGCTGATGGCGGTGGCGGTGATGGGCCCGTTGACGTTCGTGAGCTCGAGCTCGCCGCTGATCCCGCGCACCTCGATCGAGCCATCGTTGGTGGTCGACAGCTCGACGCTCGCCCGACGCGGGATCCGCGCATCGATTTCAACCATGCCGCTGCGCCAGTCGGCATCGACCTCGATTGAGTTGTTGCGCTCCTCGATCTCGATTCCGAACCCGCCGGTGTTCAGCGCCTTGGCGCCGGACGGGGTGATGATGCTGCGTCCGTGGCCGCTGGTGCGCACGACGAACTGGGCGTCCTGGCGGTCCTCGCCGATCACCGTGATCCGCGCCGACAGGATCGAGATGTCCAGCGCCACCGCCTCCCCGGGTCGGGTCAGCGGGATGGTGAAGGTCTGGGGGCTGCCTTGCTGTGCCCAGGCCGCGTCCGCCAGGAGCAGCACGAGGGCAGCATTGAGTACGATCTTGGTCATGGATTTCTCCTGGAAAATACCTTCATTTAACTGATTCGATTGCGTTTTTTGATTCGACGCCAGCGCGCCGAACGTGAACGTCTCCGTTCATGGATGCGAAGCTGAAAGCCGCCCCTCCCGCGCCGACGCGCAGGCCGGCGGGTTGTTCGATCCGGTAGCTGGAACTGCCTCGACGCTCGGTGCGCTCCACCCGCGGCGGCAGCGCCAGTTCGGTGACCTCGAACTCGCTGTAGACCGTGCCGTGCCCGAGCTTGAGTTCGAGGTCGATGCCGGCGCCGGCCGGCAACACCGTGACGATGTCGCCGTTGATCGTCTCCAACCCGCAGTCGGCGCCCGGGGCGGTCGCGAACTCGGCCCGGATGTCGCCGTTGACCGTGCTCAGGTTCTCGCAGCGAGCGATCGCCAGCGCGGTCACCGGCCCGTTGACGTTGGCGGCGCGTACGGGCCCCTCGATATCCTCGATCCGGACCTTGCCGTCGTTGACGGTGCTGACCACCACCCGGGTCGCGCGCGGCGCCTCGACCACGAACCGGTATTCGACCCGGCACGAAGGGCACGGGTGGCGTCCGCGCCAGTCGCGCAACACGCCGTCGACCCGGAATCTGATCCCGGTGTCGGACTCGACCACGTCGAGCCTGATCAGCTCACGCGAGCGCGCCAGTTCGGTGGCGTCGCGCGCGGAGCGGTGCTCGCTGACCGAGACCGTGATCGCATCGCCGCCGACCCCGCGCACCTCGACATCGCCCCAGACGTTTTCGATCACCAGCTCCGCCGGGCCGGCGAATCGGTAGGTCGCCTGCCACTGATCGCGCTCGCTGATCGCTCCCGCGGGCAATACCGGCACCAGTATGGCGCCGAGCGCCAGCAAGCCGATGAGCCTCATGCGCTCGCCCTCCGGACCGAGCGGGTCACGTAGGTGCGGAGGTCCGGATGCACCACGTCCCCGCGCGCGGACAGCTCGAGCAGGCGCTCGATCTCCGTCGGCCCGCCATGGCGCAGGATCAGATCCACCAGCGCCTTCTGCACCAGCGGCGAGACGCCGGTTTCCAGCAGGCCCAGCACTTCGCCGCCAACCCCCGGGGAACGCACCCGCGGCCCGAGCGCATCGATCGCGGCCGCGCGCACCGCGTGGCTCGGATCGTCCAGCGCCTGACGCAGCAGCGCCTGGGTGACCGCCGGATCGGTCGCGGCCAGCACGCCCGCACCGATCGTACCCCGCAGCCGCTCGGTGGCCGACTGGTGGTGCATCAGACTCAAGGTGAAGTCGCGATGCAGCATCGCTACCTCAGCCTGGAGCACCGCCAGCTCGACGTTCGGTCGCTCGAGCGCCGCGCCGACCACCAGCCCGACGCCGAGCATCGCCGCGGCCGGAACCCACGGCCGGGCGAACCAGGCCCGCAGGCGCCGGCTCCAGGCACCGGGAGCCGGCGTGTGGTCCAGGCGCCGGTAGAACGCGCGGCGCAGCCGCGCCGGCGGCTCGGGCTGATCGAGCGCCCCCAGGGCGTCCCACAGTTGACGCTCCGACGGTGTGTCGGCCCGGTAGTCCAAGCCCCGCTTGGGTTCAGTCATCGGTTGCTCCTCCTGCCGCGGCATACAGCGCGTGCAGTTGTTTCATCGCCCGGTGCATGCGCACCCGCGCCGCTCCGGCTGAGCAGCCGAGCGCCGCCGCGAGCTCCTCGTAGCCGGAAAATTCGAAGCGCCCCAGCCAGATCACCTCGCGCGCGGCGGCCGGCAGCCCGGTCAGCGCCTGCTGCAGCAATGAGACCCTCTCGCTGGCGACCGCCGCGCGCGCCGGCTCGCGCGCCTCCTCGGGCTCCCGATCGACGTCAGCCTCGAGCCCCTGGTCGCCCCGGCGCTTGTCCGCGCGCAGGCGGTCGAACGCCAGGTGGCGCGCGATCCGATACAGCCAGGCTTTGAAGCTGCCTTCGCCGCGGTAGCCGCGAGCGGCTTTGAGCACTTTGATGAATGCGTCCTGCACCAGGTCCTCACTGCGTTGCCGGTCCCGGGTCAACTGCAGGCAGTACCGGTACAGCCCCGCGTGGTGGCGTTCGAACAGCGTGCCGAGACAGGATTTGTCGCCCCTGGCCACCCATTCGATCAGTTGCTCATCGGTTACCGCCTGCATCGTCACCAATGACGCCGGGCGCGCCAAAGCGTTACGCGGCACAATTTGATCTGGATCAATTCCATCGACCGAACTTCGCCGCAACATCGACAAGGGTCAAGCGAATTTGGCCCGCCACCCGACGGGGTGAAAACGATGAACGCTTTATACGTACTGGCGGTGCTGTGTCTGATCGGCGCGGTCGCGTCGTTGACCTGGGGTGTGATTTCGATGGCGCGCGGTGGCGAATACGATCTGCGCCACAGCGATCAATTGATGTTCGCCCGGGTCAAATGGCACGCGCTGGCGGTGGTACTGCTGGTCGCCGGCTACTTTCTGATCGTCTAGTATCAGGCTGGACCCGCGGTCGCGGAGATACTCGCTTTCGGAGCGGGCGCGCGGTCGTGCGCGAGCCCGAAGTGGCCAGGGAAGGCCATCCCCGCCCCTGGTGATCGATTGAAAAAAATCAGGAAATGCGCACTGCGGCA
>JBFJNB010000010.1:0-15320 GCA_041633655.1 Lysobacterales bacterium
CAAGACCGTTACCCTGAGCGAGGATTCCGAGCTGGCGCTGGACCCCTGGGCCTACCGGGTGTTTGTGAGGAAGAAATGACATGAGCAGCGGACCGATGCCGAACCCCGGCGCCGCCGGGACCCCGGCCAAGCCCAAGCCGCGCTTGAGTTTCTGGCAGATCTGGAACATGTGCTTCGGGTTCCTCGGGATCCAGTTCGGGTTCGCGCTGCAGAACGCCAACGTCAGCCGGATTTTCCAGACCCTGGGCGCGTCGATCGACGAACTCCCGATCCTGTGGGTGGCCGCGCCGCTGACCGGGCTTCTGGTGCAGCCGATCATCGGCCACATGAGCGACCACACCTGGAACCGGCTGGGCCGGCGCCGGCCTTATTTCCTGGTCGGCGCGATCTTCGCGACCGCGGCGCTGTTCGTGATGCCCAACTCGCCCGCGCTGTGGGTCGCCGCGGGGATGCTCTGGATCATGGACGCATCCATCAATGTCTCGATGGAGCCGTTCCGGGCGTTCGTCGGCGACAACCTGCCCGAGGAGCAGCGCACCTCAGGCTTCGCGATGCAGAGTTTCTTCATCGGGGTCGGCGCGGTGGTCGCCTCGGCGCTGCCGTGGATCATGGCCAACTGGTGGGACGTCAGCAACGTGGCCGCGCCCGGCGAGATCCCCGAAACGGTCAAGCTTTCGTTCTACCTGGGCGGGGCGGCCTTCCTGCTCGCGGTGTGCTGGACCGTGTTCACCAGCAAGGAGTACTCGCCCGAGCAACTGGCCGAGTTCGACCCGGCGCTGGAGCCGGGCAAGAAGCCGCCGACGGTCGCGGCGCAGACGGTCAGGCGGTATTTCACCGGCGGGGCGGGGTGGCTGATCGCGGGCGCCGCGCTGCTGGCCTGGATCATCCTCGGCGGGCTCGACAAGCAGCTCTACATCCTGGCCGTCGGCGCGATCGCGTTCGGGCTGATCCAGTGGCTGGTCGGGCGCCTGCAGGCGCGCAATCGCATCGAGGGCGGGCTGTATCAAATCGTCAACGACCTGTTCGCGATGCCCAGGGTGATGCGCCAGTTGGCGGTGGTGCAGTTTTTTTCCTGGTTCGCGCTGTTCGCGATGTGGATCTACGGCACCGCGGCCGTGACCTCGCACCACTACGGCACGATGGACACGGCCAGCGAGCTCTACAACGAGGGCGCCAACTGGGTAGGGGTGCTGTTCGCCGCCTACAACGGCTTCGCCGCGCTGGCCGCGATCGCGATCCCGTTCGTGGCCAATCGGCTGGGGTGCCGCTGGTGCCACGTGCTGAACCTGAGCCTCGGCGGGGTGGGCCTGATCAGTTTCCTGTTCATCAGGGATCCGGTGATGCTGATCTGGCCGATGATCGGGGTCGGGTTCGCGTGGGCATCGATCCTGTCGCTGCCGTACGCGCTTCTGTCCGGCGCGCTGCCGAGCCACAAGATGGGCATCTATATGGGGATCTTCAATTTCTTCATCGTGATCCCGCAGTTGTGCGCGGCCAGCGTGCTCGGTCTACTGCTGCGCGAGCTGTTCGACGGACAATCCATCTACGGGCTGGTGCTCGGCGGCGTGTTCATGCTCCTCGCCAGCGGCGCGACCCTGCTGGTGGACCGCGAGGCCGAGCCCGGCTTCGCGGCCGCGCCGGAGCCGGCGTGATGGTCACGATCTCGACAGCTCGCCGGATATTGCCGCTGACGTTCGCGGCGCTGGCCGCGGCCTGTTATCAGCCCGACGCGCCGCCCACGGTGGCGACGCAAGCGGCGACTGCGACCACGCCCGAGTATTACGGCACGCTCGAGCCGTTCGCCGAACACGCGGTTTATTTCGTCGTCACCGATCGCTTCGTCGACGGCGATCCCGACAACAACCAGCGCGAGCAGGGCGCGCCGGACCCGGCGCGCATGACGTTCGACCGGCCGATCACCGACCTGGAGGGACGCAGCGGCAACATCGGCTACCTGGGCGGGGATTTCCGTGGCATCGTCGACCACGCCGACTACATCACCGAGATGGGCTTCGGCGCCGTTTGGATCACGCCGATCGTGGAGAACCCCGACGAGGCGTTCCTCGGCGGCAACCGCCTGGGCGAGGGCTTTTTCGCCGATCGCGGCAAGACCGGCTATCACGGCTACTGGGGGGTGAACTTCTACCGGGTCGACGAGCACCTGGAGTCGCCGGGGCTGGCTTTCGCCGACCTGACCCGGACCCTGAAAGCGCATGGGCTGGTGACGGTGCTCGACATCGTCGCAAACCACGGCTCGCCGTCGTATACGATGCCGGTCGACCAGCCCGGTTACGGCGAAATCTACGACGAGGCCGGCAATCTGATCGCCGACCACCAGAACCTGCATCCCAGCGAGCTGGATCCGGACAACCCGCTGCACCGGTTCTTCCACCGCGAGCCGGACCTGGCGGAATTGTCCAATGTGGATGAGACCAACCCGGCGGTTTTGGATTACTTCACCGGCGCGTATCTGAAGTGGATCGGGCAGGGCGCCGGCGCGTTTCGGATCGACACCATCCGCCACGTACCGCACCCGTTCTGGAAGAAGTTCAGCGACCGGGTCCGGGCCGAGCATCCCGGTTTCTTCATGTTCGGCGAGAGTTTCGACTACGACGCGAAGAAAATCGCCGAACACACGTTTCAAGAAAACGGCGCGGTCAGTGTGCTCGATTTTCCCGGCAAGCAGCGCATCACCGAGGTGTTCGAGAACTCCGGCAGCAACTTCGCGCAACTGACCGACTATCTGCACCTGGCCGACGGCGTCTACAAGAACCCCTACGAGCTGATGACGTTCTACGACAACCACGACATGCCGCGGATGAACGCGACCGATTCCGGCTTCATCAACGCGCACAACTGGTTGTTCACCTCGCGCGGGATCCCGGTGATCTACTACGGCTCCGAGATCGCGTTTCGCGCCGGCCGGCCCGAGCACGGCGGCAACCGCGACTATTTCGGCAAAGAAAACGTCGCTGCCGCCCGCCAGCACCCGATCCGCCAGGCGCTGATCGAGGTCGCCGCGATCCGGCGCGCCTCCCCGGCGCTTCAGCGCGGCCTCCAGGCCAACCTGAACTTCACCGGCGATACCGCGGCGTTCCTGCGGGTTTATCAGCACGACGGCGTCAACCAGACCGCGCTGGTGCTGTTGAACAAGGGCGCCGCCGCCGCCCCGGTCCACGTCCAGCGCTGGCTCAGCACGGGCACCTGGCGCGACGCGGCCACCGGCACCGAGTACCTGGTCAGCGACGTCGAACGCGAGGTGACGGTCGAAATCCCCGGCCACGGCGTCCGGGTGCTGCTGTTCGACGCCCCCAACAACAACCCCGAGCTGGCAACGGAACTTTCGCGCCTCCACGAGGGCGCCCGCGCAAACCGGCGCTGAGTTCCCGAACCCCGGTTGGCGCGCAACCGGCCCTGATTCGGGCTATAGTGGGACTATCGCCGGGTGATCTTACGCGCAATGAAATCCCGCAAACCCACCTCGCACGACATCGCCTACCTCGCCGGCGTGTCGCAGGCCACCGTGTCGCGCGCGCTGCGTGATTCCGGGCTGGTCAGCAAGGCGACCCGCGAGCGGGTGCAGCGGATCGCGCGCCAGCTCAACTACCGGGTCGATCGCAACGCGGCCAACCTGCGCTCGCAGCGCACGCAGACCCTGGCGCTGCTCTTGTTCGAGGACCCGATCGCGGACGAGTCCAACATCAACCCGTTCTTCCTGTCGATGCTCGGCAGCATCACCCGGGCCGCTTCTCGACGGGGCTACGACCTGCTGGTCTCGTTCCAGCAGTTGAGCGACGACTGGTACAAGGACTACGAGGTCGCCAACCGCGCCGACGGGCTGATCCTGCTCGGCTACGGCGATTACGTGCGCTACTCGCAGCGCCTGGTGGAGCTGTCGCGGGCCGAAGCGCACTTCGTGATCTGGGGGCCGGTCACCGAGGATCAGCCCGGCCACCACCTCGGTTCGGACAACGAGACCGGGGCGCGGATGGCGGTGGATCATCTGCTCGAGCACGGCCGGCGGCGGATCGCGTTCATCGGCGAGAAGGCCGCCAGCGTACCCGAGTTCCAGTTGCGCCACGAGGGCTACCGGACGGCGCTGGAGGCGGCCGGAATCGAGTACGATGAGGCGCTGCAGGTCGACTGCCCCAATCAGTCCGGGGCAGGGGGGAAGGCCGTTCGCGAACTCCAGCGGCGGCGCGCCCAGCCCGATGCAATCTTCGCGGTCAGCGACCTGCTCGCGATCGGCGCGCTCCAGGAACTGGAGCGGCAGGGGATCGACGTACCGGAAAAAGTCGCGGTGGTCGGCTTCGACGACATCCCGGCGGCGTCATACGTCAACCCGCCGCTGACCACGGTGCGCCAGGACACCGTGCTGGCCGGCGATAAGCTGGTCGACAAGCTGGTCGCGCTGATCGAGGGAAAGACCGTCGAATCCGAGGAGCTTCCACTTCACCTGGTCGTGCGCCAGTCCTGCGGGGCCTAGCAGGATCGCGCCGGTCGGCAAAATGCGATCGGTGGCGGCGAGCCCAGGCGTGGAGGACCGCGCAATGTGTCAGACGGCAACCGAGGCGGCGAGCAGCATCTGGGCGCTGAAATAGACCGGCAGTCCCAACGCGCGGTTGACGAATCCGGGCGCAACGAAGCGGTTGCGCGCCACGCCCAGGTCCGAAACGAAGAACAGGACCGCGCCGGCCAGCAGGTAGCCCCCACCGTGCGCATGGAAGGTGCCCACGGCGACGATCAGCATCGCGGTGATCGCCGCGATGTAGGCATGGACCGGGAACAGCATTCGCGCCTCGAGGTGGGGTCTGAGCCAGCGTGACACCCCCAGCGCGATCAGGATCGCGGGAACGCTGGCGACCAGCACGGCGGTCTCCGAAGTGCCGCGAACGACAAAGGCCGCGATGTAGGTCAGGTGGCCCAGCAGAAACGCAACCAGTCCGGCCAGAAACAGCTTCCGGCTGCGGCGCGAGACCAGCAGCAGGTCGCCGAGCCAGCAACACGCCATGCCGCCGATCAGCCAACGACCGTAGGGGCTCTCCAGGGCGCCCAGCGCCAGCGCGGCGGCGAGATACGCGCAAGCGGCGATCAGCTTGCCGATGGCGGTCACCGACATCCTGGCCCGCCATTCCCCGGCCAGGCTCAGCACCACGCCCCCCGCGCAGATCATCACGAAAACAAAAAAAAGCGTCTGCACCTGGAAGTTCACCGGCCGCGTGAAACCGGAAGGCCGCGCGAGGCAAACACGGGTCGGCCCGCCGTCTACGCGCGGTGGGCGAACGCCGCGGCCGCCCCCAGCAGGCCGGGCTGGGGGTGGGTCGCCAGCTTGACCGGCAGGGTGGCCATGAACGCCTGGTAGCGGCCTTTGGCGCAGAAGCGCAGCTCGAATCCCGAGCCGCGCAGCTTGTCGGCGATGCGCTGCGAAATGCCCCCGGTCAGTACCACCCCGTTGGCGCCGTGGGCCAGCGCCAGGTCGCCGGTGACCGCGCCGAGCGCGAGGCAATAGCGTTCCAGGGCGCTCGCCGCCAACCGATCTTCGCCGGCGACCGCGGCGGCCCACAGCTCCGCATCACCACGGGGCGTGGTCGCACGCCCCTCCAATGCCGCCAGCGCCTCGTACAGGTTGGCAAGCCCCGGCCCGGCGACGATGCGCTCGGTAGAGACCCTGAGCAGCCGCTCGCGCAGGCGCTCGACGATCGAGGACTCGAGTGCGTCCAGCGGCGCGAAATCGATGTGGCCGCCCTCGGTCTCGACTACTTCGATACGGCCCTGACGGCGAACGAGGATCGCCACCCCGAGCCCGGTACCGGGACCGACGATCGTGGTCACGCCCTCGACCGGAAGCGGCTGGTCCGGCCCGCAGATCGGCTCCAGTTCGTTGGGCCGCAGCTTGGCTACCGCCCACGCCATCGCGCCGAAGTCGTTCAAAAGCCGCACCTCGTCCAGACCCAGGTCGGAAGCCAGGGTGGACTGGCGCAGCACCCAGTGCGCGTTGGTCAGCTTGATCGCGTCGGCGTGCAGCGGCGCGGCGACACAGATCGAGGCGGACTTCGGCAGCGGCCCCTTGAGCTGCGCGGCAAACGCTTCCCAGGCGGTCGCCAGGCTCGCATGATCGCGGGTCTTCAACGTGACCGGCTCATCGAGCCGCGGGCGGCGATCCGGGGAAATCCGCGCCAGTGCGAAGCGCGCGTGGGTGCCGCCGACGTCGACGGCGACGATCGTGCGGCCGGCGGTTTTCTTACTCATCGACCGGGCGGAACCGCACCGCGGCGCCGCCGCCGGCGGCCAACGACAGTGCCAGCACCTGGTCGCGGTCCAGCTCGACCCGCTCGATCACGATCTCGTACGGGTGGCTGTGCCAGTGGGCCTGCTCGCCGTCGCGGTAGATCTCGGCGATGTACTTCACCTCCTCGGCCAGGAAGGTCAGCGGCAGAGACAACAGCCGCGGTTCCTCGTCGGTCAGCGCGCCGAGGAACCACTCGTCGCCGCCGCGCTCGCGCCGCGCGATCGCGACGAAATCCCCGACCTCACCCTGGAGGGCGAAGCTCTCCTCCCAGTCGGTCGGCACGTCGCGGATGAACTGGAACGCATCCAGACGCGCCTCGTAGTTCTCCGGCAGATCGGCCGCCATCTGGATCGGCGAGTACAGCACCACGTACAGCGCCAGTTGTTTGGCTAGCGTGGTCTGCACCCGGTTGGGCGAGTCGGGCCCGTGGAAGGTCAGGTTGAAGATCCCCGGGGTGAAGTCCATCGGGCCCGCCAGCATCCGGGTGTAGGGCAGGATCGCGGTGTGCTCGGGCGGGTTCGGCGGCGAGCCCCAGGCGTTGAACTCCTGGCCGCGGGCGCCTTCGCGCGCGATCCAGTTGGGGTAAGTGCGCCGCAGCCCCGTATCCTTGATCGGCTCGTGGGGGTTGATGCTGAGCTTTCGCTTGGCGGCCTCCTTGACCACCTTCAGATGGTGGTTGGCCATGAACTGGCCGTCGTGCCATTCGTAGTGCGCGACCCCTTGTTCGTCGACGCGCTTGATGTCGCCGGCGTCGGCGACGTAGCCGGTCTTGACCTGGCGCACGCCGAGTCGCTGATACAGATCGAATGCGGCCTCCATCTGTTTTTCGTAGTGGGTCACGCTGCCCGAGGTCTCGTGGTGGCCGACCAGCCTCACGCCCTGCTTGCGCCCATGCTCGGCCACTTCCTGGATGCCGAAATCCGGGTACGGTTCGGTGAAGCTGAACAGATCGCCGTTGAAGAACCAGTCGCCGTCCCAGCCGACGTTCCAGCCCTCGACCAGGACGCCTGCGAAGCCGTACCTGGCCGCGAAGTCCATGTAGCGCTTGGTCTCCGCGGTGGTCGCGCCGTGGATCGGGCCCGAACCCCAGGTGCGCTCGCGGATGTGCATCGCCCACCAGATGCCGACGTACTTGCCCGGCTCCACCCACGACACATCGCCGAGCGCGTTGGGCTCGTTCAGGTTCAGGATCAGGCTGGAGTTCAGCAAGCCCACCGCGTCCGGGGCGATCTGGATCGTGCGCCACGGGGTCTTGAACGGGGTCCTCGTTTTGACCCGGACGCCGTCGGACCAGGGCGTCAGGTCGGTGCGGAACACCCCGGGCCGGCCCTGGTCCAGCACGTAGGCGGCGTAGTCGACCAGCGCCGCCTCGTGCAGGCTCAGGTGCACGCCGGTCGGAAGCTTGGCCGTCATCGGGGTGTGCGCCTGCGCGATCGGTTCCAAGCCGGTGGTGTGATACAGGTACTCGTAGCGGTTGAAGCGCCGCCCCGGGATCCACCACGCGGTGGAACCCTCGGGCAGCGCAAACTCGGTCAGCTCCTCGACGATGTCGAGACGGGCGTACCCGGGCTGCTCCGGAACCTCGTAGCGGAATCCGATCCCGTCGTCGAACGCGCGAACCCGCAGGTCGAAGCGGCGGGCCGGCTCGGCGGCCTGGAACGTCACCAGCACCTCGTTGTGGCGGTCGGCAACCACCCGGCGCTCGCCCCACGGCTGCTCCCAGGTGGTGTCGACGCTGCCGGTTGCGGTGCCGGCGATCTCGAACCCCTGGTCCAAACCGTGCTCGTTCCGAAACCGCAGGCCGAGCAGCGAATGTCCGATCACCGGCTGGTCGCGGTAGCTGACCGCATAGCGCGGCTCGCCGCGCTCGTTGACGTCGATCGCGACCTTGATCAGTCCGTCCGGGGAGCTGACCTCGGCCGCGTTGACCGCGGCGGCGGCGAGCAGCCAGAGCAACATCGCGGGAATCATCTTCATGTCATTGCAACTCCAGTATCAGCGCGGTCATCGGCGGGAGCGTCAAGTGCCCGTCCAGCTCGTGGACCTCGCCGCCCGGAACCTCGACTCCACGCCGGTGAGCGCCGATGTGCGCGGCAAAACGCGCCGTCGCCAGCGGCACCGGCTCGTCCGACTTGTTCAGCGCCACCATCACGGTCTGGTCCGGATGACGACGGAAGTATACGTAAACGCCATCGCCCGGAGCGTAGTGGACCAGCTCGCCGGCGTGGATGGCCGGGGCGTTGCGGCGCCAGTTCAGCAGATTCCTTACGAACGACTGCGCTTCGAGCCGATCCGGGCTCAGCCCCCGACCGCTGAACGCATCGACCGGATCGCCGGCAAAGCCGCCCGGAAAATCGCTGCGGATCACCCCGTGCGCGGTGGTGCCGGGGTTTTTCATCAGCACCTCGGTGCCGTAGAAGATCTGCGGGATCCCGCGGGTGGTGGCCAGAACCGCCATCGCCATCCGGTAGCGCGCCGGGTTCTCGCCGAGCTGGGTGTAGATCCGGCTCATGTCGTGATTGTCGCCGAACACCACCAGGTTGTTCGGATCGGCGTAGTGGAAGTCGTTGGCCAGTGTCCAGTAGAGCTTGCGGACTCCGGTGTCCCAGGCCTCGGGCTCGGTCAGGGCCTGGACCAGCGCGTGCTGCAGCGGGAAGTCCATCAGGCTCGGCAGCGAGGATCGGTAGTCGTCGTGCCGGCGCGCACCGCGCTGCCAGTAAGCGACGATGGCCGGGTTCAGCGACCATTCCTCGCCGACCAGGTTCAGGTTCGGGTATTCAGCCATGATCCTGGCGGTCCAGTCGCTCAGGAAGGCCTTGTCCGGGTAGGAATAAGTATCGATCCGCAGCCCGGAGAGACCGGCGAACTCGATCCACCAGATCGCGTTCTGGGTCAGGTAGGTCGCCATTCTTGGATTGCGCTGGTTCAGATCCGGCATCGTTGGGACGAACCACCCGTCCTGGAAGCCAGTACGATCGGCCTCGGTGCCGTGCGGGTCGTGCAGCGCCTCGCGCATGTGATTGGTCTGGACGTAGCGGCCGCCGTGGTTGATCCAGTCGGACTCCGGGAGATCCGTCATCCACCAGTGCTCGGACCCGATGTGGTTCGGAATCACGTCCTGGATCAGGCCGATGCCGCGCTGGCGCGCCTCGGCGGACAGTCTCTGGTACAGCGCGTTGTCGCCGTAGCGTGGATCGACCCGGTACAGGTCGGTGATTGCGTAGCCGTGATAGGACGTATCGGGCTGGTTGTTCTCGAGCACCGGGTTGAGCCAGATCTGGGTGAAGCCCATCGACTGGAAGTAATCGAGGCGATCGATGATCCCCTGGAGGTCCCCGCCATGGCGCCCATCCGGATCGGCCCGGTTCGGGCCCTCGGTCATTCCTTCGGCCCGGTCGTTGCCCGGATCACCGTTGGCGAAGCGGTCCGGGGTGATCAGGTAGATCACATCGCGCGGCGAGAACCCCAGGCGCTCGGCCGACCCGGGCGCCCGCTCGGCCAGGTCGTAGGGCCGGACAATGCGGGTGCCGTCCGCATCCTCGAACGCAAGCTCCACCGTACCCGCCGCGGCGTCGGGCGCGATCTGGAGGTCGACGAACAGGTAGTTGGGGTTGCTGGTTCGATGGACCCGTTCGAGCACCACCCCGGGGTGGTCCAGGTGTGGCGTGAATTCGCCAATTCCCGGACCGTGCACCATCAGTTGCAGGGCCGGATCGCGCATCCCGACCCACCACGATGGGGGCTCCAGGCGATCAATGCGATCGGAACCGAGAACGGCGGCAGGAAGGCACAGGAACGCGCACAGGATCCGCTGGATGGTCATCGAGGTCGCCGGGTGTTGCCAGCGCCAAAGCTTAGCGGCGGTCGGGGCGCCGCGGCCAGCCGCTGCAAACGTATTCAGCGCCAGCCGACCGGGGGTTCTACCCGATAGTTGGGTCGTCCGCACCGCGCTAGACTGGTGAGACAAAACGGCACATGTCGACGTTTATTTCGCCAGGTCATGACAAATCGAGGGAGACGCAACCTTGAGTGAACCAAACATCGCAGAGGAAATCGCGGCCGGCAGGGCCTATGAGACGTTGTTCGTGCCGGCACTGTTCCAGGAATGGGCGCCGCGGGTTCTCGGCGCTGCCGGGATCGAGCCCGGCCAGCGGGTGCTGGACGTTGCCTGCGGCACCGGCGTGCTGGCGCGGGAGGCGGCCCGGCGCATCGGCGAGGGCGGCTTCGTCGCCGGGATCGACCCGGCTCCGGGCATGCTCGCCGTCGCCCGCGAGCTGGCGCCGGCGATCGGGTGGCATCAGGGCACCGCGGAGTCGCTGCCGTTTCCGGAGCGCTCGTTCGACGCGGTGGTGAGCCAGTTCGGACTGATGTTTTTCACCGACAAGGAGCGGGGGCTGCGCGAGATGCTGCGCGTGCTGGTGCCCGGCGGCAGGTTGGCCGTCGCGGTATGGGACAGCCTGGAGAACTCGCCGGCATATCCGATCGAGGTCGAGCTGCTCGACCGGCTTGCCGGCACACCCGCCGGAGATGCGCTGCGCGCACCGTTCGCATTGGGAGACAAAGCGGAACTGGCCGCCTTGTTCGAACGTGCCGGCGCTGTCGGCGTTGCGATCGAAACCTGCACGGGAACGGCCCGGTTTCCGAGTATTCGGACCATGGTCGAGGCAGACCTCAGGGGCTGGCTCCCGGTCATGGGTGTCGTGCTCGATGAGCCGCTGATTCAGCAAATCCTCGAGGCAGCCGAGGATGCCCTCGTTCACTACCAGACCGCGCGTGGGCAAGTCGAGTTCGATGCGCCGGCGCATATCGTCACCGCCACGAAACCATGACAAGCAACCAGACGTATGATCTGGTTGGGTATGCGTTCTTCCTGATTCACATGCTGGCGTTCGGCTGGTCAGGCTTTTTCATGGCCTATTCCAGCCCTGGCGCTTCCGTCGGTTTTCTGTATTTGCACGGCGGTTTTGCCATTTTGGTCTACCTGTTGTTCTACCTGGCCATGTTCGGGCCGGACGAAGTCAAATGGATGTTCATCAATGCCGGCCTCGGTATTTTCGGGATTTACGCTGAGATCAGGTGGATCCTGAGCTGGTTCGGAAGCACCATCGATGATTATCCGATTTACGTGCATGTCATCCCTTTTCTTTATTACGTGCTTTACACTTTCTTGATCCGACAGGCGGTGGTCGATTTGACGCGCTCGCGCGGCAACCCCACCCGAAGGAAGCTCGTGGAAACGCTGTACGTGACCGTGTCGCTCGCGGTCTATGGTTGGCTCTACTTTTCAGCACCCTCTTGATTTAGGAGAACGGGAAAATGGCACAGAATCCGGTCGGGTGGTTCGAGATCTACGTGCAGGACATGGCGCGGGCCAGAGAATTCTACGAGTCGGTGTTCGGCAACAGGCTCGAGCCGCTACTGGAAAGCGCGGAGCTGGAGATGTGGGCGTTTCCGATGGATATGGAAAAGTCGGGCGCGTCGGGGGCGCTGGTGAAAACGGCCGGTGTTCCCTCGGGAGGCAACAGCACCCTCGTTTATTTCAGTTGCGAGGATTGCGCCGCCGAAGCGGGTCGCGTCGAGGCGGCCGGCGGACGCGTCGAAAAGCCGAAGTTCTCGATCGGGCAGTACGGCTTTGCCGCTCTGGCCATCGACCCGGACGGCAACATGTTCGGGATGCACTCGTTGAAGTGAACCAGCCCGCGGCTGGGGAGTCGCGCAGTGAAAAAGATGTCGGGTATCCTCGCCTGCGCCCGGCGGGCGCACGATCCGCGCCTCGCTTGATCGGTTCGTCGGCGGGCCCGGCCTGCTGCTACGATGACGCTTTGTTCGGCAGGTGAGGGGAACATCGGATGAGTCTGCGTCTCGCACTGTACGAGCTGGCCGCGGAGCACCGGCTCGACGCCAACGGCCTGGAGGCACTGGAGCGCGCGGCCGGGCTGCGCGAGGAGCCGGACGGGCTCGGGCGCTGGCTGCCGCGCGGGGTCGCGGTGCTGGCCGCGGCGCTCGGCGGCCTGGGGATCATCCTGTGGATCGCGGCGAACTGGGACGATTTCGGACGGTTCGGTCGGTTCGCGCTGCTGCAGGGCGTGATCCTCGTGATGTGCCTGGGAGCCTTTTGGCGACCGGCGGCGCGAGCGCCGCTGGGGCTGATCGCGCTGCTCGGAATCGGCGCGCTGTTCGCGTATTTCGGGCAGACCTACCAGACCGGCGCCGATCCATGGCAGTTGTTCGCGCTGTGGGCGGTGCTGGCGCTGCCGTTGTGTCTGGGCACCCGCAGCGACGTGCTGTGGGCGCCGTGGGCGCTGGTCACCGTCAGCGGCATCTCGCTGTGGATCGCGGCACACACCGGCCACCGCTGGCGGGCCGAACCGGACGACCTGCCGGTGCACCTGATCGGCTGGGGTGCGGCGGCGCTGCTGGTGGCCGCGCTGAGCCCGGCGTTGCGCCGGTTCACCGGGGCCGGCGTATGGTCGCTGCGCCTCGCGCTGACGCTGACCGTGATCATGTTGACCGCCAGCGCCCTCGGCGGCCTGTTCACCCGGGACGTATCCCCGCACTACGTCGCCGGTCTGATCGTGTTGATCGTCGCCGCGGTCGTGTTTGCGCTGCCTCGGCTGTTCGACGTCTACAGCCTGAGCGCGGTGGCGCTCGGGGTGAACACGCTGATCGTCGCAGGCCTGGCGCGGGCGCTGTTCGAGGACCACTCCGGCGGTGAGATCGGGAAGCTGCTGCTGCTCGGGCTGATCGCGGCGGGCCTGCTCGCGGCGACCGTGAGCGGCGTGCTGCGGCTGGCCCGCCGCCATGCCACGGACAGCGCGCCATGAGCGCCCGCGCGATCGACCGGGCGCTCGAGGCCGCGATTACCGCCGGCGTGCTGCCGAAGAACGCGGCGGCGCCCGCGACCGATGAACGCCCCTGGCCGGTGGTGCTGCTGACCGCGCTCGGCGCGTGGCTGGCGGCGCTGCCGCTGCTCGGTTCGGTCGGCCTGATGCTGGGCGACTGGATCACGCGGGGGTTCGGTCCTTACTTGATCGGGGTGCTGGTGCTGGCCGGTGCGCTGGCGATGTTGCGCGCGCGCGAGCTGCCGCTGTTTGTCGAGCAGCTCGCGGTGCCGGCGCTGCTGACGGGCGCAGGCACGCTCGGCTTCGGCCTGTTCCGCGACCTGCCGCTCAACGCGGCGGCCGCGATCCTGGCGCTGATCGCGCTCGCCTTCGGTTGGGCAATCGCGCGGCCCTGGCTGCGGGTGCTGCTCGGGGCCGGCGCGGCGCTGATGACGATGCTGGTTTGCCTGCCCGCCGAAGGGGATATATTCGGCCTTCGCCACTGGACCCGGGTCGGCTTTGCCTGGCACGCGTGCCTGGCGTTGTGGCTGATCGCCGGGAGGGTCCAACGGCGGGGACTAAACGACGGTAGCCGGGCCCGCACGGCCGCGGCGCTGGAAGCGCTGGCGGCGGGCTGGCTGCTGACGACGCTGGCCGGGCTGGCCTGGTGGTCCGGAATGACGTTGCTGGTCGGGGCCACGCTCGGCGGCGGGTTGGTCGGAGCCGTGGGTGTCGCGCTGGCCGAACAGGCGGGCGGGATCTGGGGAGGCCGGGTGCTGCAATCGCTGTCGGTGCTGCTGGCCGCCGGGGGTGCGGCGTGGATCGAGCGCTCGTGGCCAGCGGTACGCCGCCCCTGGTGCGGTGGCGTGGCCGCGGTGCTGGTGGTTCTGGCCTGGTTCATGCCGGCGCTCGGCGCGGTGCTGCTGGCTTTAGCCGCGAGCGCCGCGTCGAAGCGCTGGCGCCTGGCCGCGGTGGCGGCGCTGGCGGCGGCCTGGATCGTCGGCGGCTTTTACTACCAGCTCCAGTGGCCGCTGGCGACCAAGGCGGTGGTGCTGGTAGCCGCGGCGGTAGTGCTCGGAGCTTTGGCCTGGTGGGCCGCGGGCGGATGGCGGGCCGCGGCCCCAAGGGATGGGGCACGAGAACCGTCGTCTCGGATCCCACAGGTCGGCATTGCATTGACCGCGCTAGTGGTGCTGGCGGTGGCCAACTTCGCGATCTGGCAAAAGGAAGACCTGATCGCGAACGGGCGCCCGGTCTATCTGGAACTGGCTCCGGTCGATCCGCGCTCGCTGATGCAGGGCGACTTCATGCGCCTGAATTTCAGAATGCCGGCCGCAGTCGAGGGCCGTCTAGACGGCCTGCTCAGCGCGACACGTCCAAGGGTCGTCGCCAGTCTCGATGGGCGCGGCGTGGCGACGGTTCAGCGCCTGGAGGACGGCCGGCCGCTCGGCGCGGACGAAATCCTGATCGAGCTGACCCCGAAAGGCGGCCGCTGGATCTTCGTCAGCGACGCCTGGTTCTTCGCCGAGGGTGAGGCCAAGCGCTGGGAGCCGGCCGAGTACGGGGAGTTCCGCGTTGGCGACGACGGCCGCGCGCTGCTGGTCGGGCTGGTTGGTGACGACCTGATACCACTCTGACCGGGCGGCCCGATCCGATCACGATCACCGTCGCGGTCTCGCGCCAGATGGCGATCGTGCCGCGTTGACGCCAGGGGTGCTGCCCGCTCGGGCGCTCAGGCCCGCCGACTCCTGCGCCAGCAGCGAATCAGCAGGAAGATATTGAGCGCGAACAGCACCACAATCGCGCCGATGACCAGCTTGACCGTGGTCTGCGGCGACAGCCAGCGCTTCTTGGTCGCGGGCGGCCCCTTAGGCGGCCAGGGCTCGGCGACGTAGGGAAAGTCCGGCAGAAACGCCTTGTCGTTGACGGCAGGTCGGGGCCAGATCTTGCCGACCGTGATCGCCAGCTCGCTCAGGATGCATTCGCCGAACGCGCACGAAATCGCCGCGATGTCGTCTTCCAGGCGGCGGCCGTTCGGATAGCCGGGTGGAAACCGGGTCGTGTAGATGCTGACGTCCGGGGCCGCGTCGTAATAGCGGATCGCGAACGTGTACTGCCACAGGTTGTTGGCCGGGGCGACATACTCCATGATGAAATCAGTAATGCCGGCGCTCTTCCTGGCCTCCTTGTCGATCCGCGCGACGTGCTCC
>JBFJNB010000011.1:0-15223 GCA_041633655.1 Lysobacterales bacterium
CTTGACGAAGCCGCCGCGGGCGTCGGGGATCGGCGCGCCTTCGGGGGTCCCGATCCCGATCACCGACAGCCGGTGGCCTGCCGCACGCAGCCTCGCGACTGCCTCGGCGGCGCCGACTCCGGGTGAGTCGGTGAACAGGATCACGTCTCCGGCGACCGCGGCCACTCGCTGAAGCAGGACCAGCGCGAGCTGCAGCGCCTCCCCCAGGTCGCTGCCCTGGACCGGCATCACGCTCGGCTCCAGCGCGCCCAGCATTGCTTTGATCGTGCGCGCGTCCTGGGTCAGCGGCGACACCACGAACGCCTCGCCGGCATAGGCAACCAGCGCCACCTGGCCCTCGGCGGTGGCGTCGAGCAGATCGGCCAGCTTGAACCGCGCCTGGGTCAGCCGGTTCGGTTTCAGGTCGGTTGCCAGCATCGAGCGCGACAGATCGAACACGATCACCCGGGCCGCCTCGCTGCGATAAAGCGGCTGCGGTCGCTGTTCCCAGACCGGCCCGGCGAGGCTCAGGATCGCGAGCAGCCAGCACAGCGACAACAGCACCAGCGGCCAGCGTCGATGGCGCCCCCCGTCGCCGAAGGTCAGGTAGGCGAGCAGCGGCGGGTCGCACCAGCGCCGCCACTGGCTCAGATTCCCGCGCGGGCGCCGCAGCAGCCACACCACCGCCAGGCAGACCGGAATCAGCGCCAGCCAGGCCGGGCGCAGGAAGTGAAAATCGCCCAGCCAGGGACTCATCGCGCCGTCCCCGGTCGCGGCCGTCGGCTCCCGGCGAGAGCGATCAGCAACGACAGTGCCAGCGCCACCGCCAGCGGCCACCAGTAGAGCTCGGCCGGCGGATGCAGCACGTCTTCTTCCTCGGCGGCCGGCTCCAGCCGGTCGAGGAGCTCGTAGATCTGCATCAGCGAGCGGGTGTCGCGGGCACGGAAATAGCGCCCGCCGGTCTTTTCCGCGATCGCGGTCAGCGCGCTCTCGTCGAGATCGGCCGACGGGTTGACCCGGCGCGAGCCAAACAGACTTTGCACCATCATCTCGTCGGCACCGACCCCGATGGTGTAGATCTTGACTCCCTCGGCGGCGGCCAGGTCGGCGGCCTTCAGCGGCTCGACCGCGCCCGCGGTGTTGGCCCCGTCGGTCAGCAGGATCAGGACCCGATTCTGCTCCGGCTCCTCGCGCAGGCGCTTGACCGCGAGCCCGATCGCATCGCCGATTGCGGTCTCCTTGCCGGCCAGACCGATCGCCGATTCCTCCAGCAGCGCGCGCGTGGTCTGGCGGTCGAAGGTCAGCGGGGTCTGCAGGTAGGCGCGCCGCCCGAACAGGATCAGTCCGACCCGATCGCCGGCGCGCCGCTCGATGAAATCGCCGGCCACCTGCTTGACCACCTGCAACCGGGTCGCGGGCTGCCCGCGGATGAACAGATCCGCGGTTTCCATGCTGCCGGAAATGTCGACCGCCAGCAGCAGGTCGCGCCCGCTGATCGGGATGCTGATCGCCGACCCGATCCACTGCGGCCGGATCGCCGCGCCGATCAGCGCGGCCCAGGCGAGGATCCCCAGCGCCGCCAGCCACCGACGTCGCTGCGCGCCGGTGTCCAGGTCGCGCCCGCCGACATCGGCATAGAATGGAATCCTCAGGCTCAGGCTCGCCCCCTCGCTGGCGCGCGACAGCAGCAGCCGGGCCAGCAGCGGCAGCGGCAGCGCGAGGGCCAGCCAGGGCCAGGCGAATTCAAGCACCGCCAGGCTCCGTGACCCGCCGGATCCAGCGCTCGGCCAGCGGCACCAGCCGCTCCGGGCGCTCGATCGGGCCGCCACCACGGTACGGCCCCTCGACCAGCATCGCCACCGCCGCCGCCAGCCCGGCATCGTCGTCGGGGCCGGCGAGAAACTCGGCCCAGGCGGTGCCGGTGATGCCGGCCAGCTCGCGGTGACCGCCCACGTGCACGATCAGGCGCCGCAGGAAACCCGATAGCGCGATCAGGAACGCCCGATCGTCGCGCCGAGCCTGCCAGTGGGACACGATTCCGGCCAGCTCGCCACGCAGCGCGCGGCGCCACCGGTAGCGCTGGTAATGCCGCCAGGCCCGCCAACCGAGCCAGCCAGCCGCGAGCGCCGCCAGCACCGCCAACGCCCACCAGCCCGGTGCCGGTGGCCACCACGGCGGGGTCCCGGCCGAGTGGATATCGCGCAGCGGCAGTTCGACGGCTTGCGGATTCATGCCAAGCTCATTCGGCGTCCGGGGGCTAGGCCGCCTCGCGCAGACGGAACAGCCGGCCGAGCACCTCGGTCGGATCGTCGGTGGTTTGCGCGGTGAGCGGGCTGAGCGCGTGTTTGCGGCACAACTGGCGCAGCCAGTCCGCGTGCTCGTCGACGAACCTCCGGTACGCTGCCCGCACCGAGTTGCGGCGCAGGTCGAGCACGCCGTGGCTGATCCCGTCGCTGACCGGATAGGCTCCGGGCGGAGGCAGCTGCAGCTCCAGCGGGTCGCACACCCGGCACGCGACCACGTCGTTGTGCTGGCGCAGCGCCGCCAGGTGGCGCTCGCATTCTGGCCCGGGCGCGTAGAAATCGCTGAGCAGAAACACCAGGCTGCCGGGCCGGGCGATCCGCCGCAAGCGCTTCAGCGCCGCGCCCAGGTCCGCATCGGGCCGGGCGAACTCGGCCGTCGCGCAGGCCTCGCCCCAGCGGCTGATCAGGCTGATCAGCCGCAACGCCCCGCGGCGTCCGCCGGCGGGGCGAATCTCGTGGTGGGCATCGCCGTGGAACAGCAACCCGCCGATCCGGTCGCCGCGGCGGGTCGCGGCCCAGCCGATCAGCGCCGCCAGGCGCGCCCCCTGCACCACTTTCAGGCAACCCCGGGTGCCGAAGTACATGCTCGGGTTCAGGTCCAGCAGCACCAGCACCGGCCGCTCACGCTCTTCCTGGAACACCTTGGTATGGGGGCGTCCAGTGCGCGCGGTAACCCGCCAGTCGAGGTCGCGGATGTCGTCGCCGATCTCGTAGTTGCGCGACTCGACGAAGTCGACCCCGCGGCCCCGGAAACGCGATGCGTGCACGCCGGCGATCACCGAGCTGACCGGCCGCTTGCCGGTCAGGGTCAGGTGGCGGGCCGCCAGCCGCAGCCGGATCAGGTCCTGGGCGGCAACCCGGGTCTGCGAACTTTGGCCGAGCTCCGCTGCCATCAGGGCACCGGGATGCGGTTGATCAGTTCCTTCAGCAGGTGGTCGGCGTCGATCCCTTCTGCTTCGGCCTCGAACGACATCAGCACCCGGTGCCGCAGCGCGTCGGGGACGATCGCCTGGATATCCTGTGGGGTGACGAAATCGCGCCGATCGAGCCATGCGTGGGCCTTGGCGCAGCGGTCCAGCGCGATCGTGCCGCGCGGGCTGGCCCCGAAGCTGACCCAGTTGGACAGGTCGTCCCCGTAGCGGTGCGGCTCGCGGGTCGCCACCACGATCTCGACGATGTAGCGTTCCAACTGGGGCGCCATGTGCAGGTCGAGCACCTCGGTCTGGGCCGCGAACACCTGGGCCTGGGTCACGACCACCTCCGGCGCGGCGTGTTCGCCCAGGAGCTCGCGCGCCTGGCCGCGGGCGAGCTTCAGGATTTCCTGTTCGTCCTCGGCGCTGGGATAGCCGATGCTCACGTGCATCAGGAACCGGTCCAACTGCGCTTCCGGCAGCGAATAGGTGCCCTCCTGCTCGATCGGGTTCTGGGTGGCCATGACCAGGAACAGCTTGGGCAGCTTGTAGGTCACCCGGCCGACGGTCACCTGGCGCTCGCCCATCGCCTCCAACAGCGCCGACTGGACCTTGGCCGGGGCCCGGTTCACCTCGTCGGCGAGCACGAAATCGTGGAAGATCGGCCCGCGCTGGAAGCGGAAATCGGCCTGCTGGGGCCGATAGATCTCGGTGCCGGTCAGGTCCGCCGGCAGCAGGTCCGGGGTGAACTGAATACGGTGGAAATCGCCCTCGATGCGTTCGGCCAGTTCCTTGATCGCGGTCGTCTTGGCCAACCCCGGGGCGCCCTCGACCAGCAGGTGGCCGTTGGCCAGCAGCGCGATCAGCAACCGGTCGATCAGAGCCTCCTGACCGATGATGCGGGTGCCGATCTGGCGCCTCAGTTCAGCAAACGCGTCGGTCACCGCCGGTGATGGCGCTATCCCTGCAATCGTGTCGTTCATCGTTGTTCTGTTTTCGCTGTCCCGGTCGCGCGATCAGCCGTCAATGATACTGGTCTGCGGCGGGGGGTTAAAACGCCCGAGTCCAGGCAATCGCGCACCTTCCCGCCCGTGCCGGTCGTCCGGCCAGGGTTTGGATGGCAACGTGGCGGCCAAGTTCAACTATTCCGCACCCAGAAACGACCGGGCCGCCCGCAGGCGGCCCGATCACCGGTTTGTCGGCGGGGTTACGGTCCCGCTGTGGTGCAGTCCGGTCCGGCCGGGCTGAAGTCGATACCGCTGGTAAACACCTGCGGGAAGATCTCGACGATCGCGCTCGGGGTACCGCCGGCTGCCTCGAACGTGCAGCTGCCCACCGAGCCGGTGGCCTCGTCGGAGCACACCTGGAGCCCGGCCGTCTGGATCACGGCCTGGGTTTCGCCGTTGGCGTCGGTCAGGTCGGGCTGCTGCGTGATGATCGCGGAGCCCTCGCTGACGGTGCAGGCGCCGGTAATCGCCGCGCCCTGCACCCCGTTGCCGCCGGAGTCGAACAGGCGCAGCAGGATCGTCCGGGTGCCGTTGCCGAGGATCGCGCTGGGCTGGGCCTGGAGCACCGCCTCGCCGGGCTCGGCGATCTCGACCACCGCCGTTGCGCCACCGACAAAGAACGTCAGCATGTTGTCGGCGGCGCCCTCCGGCACGATGCCGGAGGTCGTGACCACGGCGACGGTGCAGCCGTCGCTGCCGGTGGGCTGCTGGACGACTCCGCCGGAGAACCCGTCCACCGTGCCCTGGCCCGAGGTCAGCGAGAACGCGAACCCGATGAACTGGCCCTGGATCGGAACCGCGGCCGCGTCGGTGTAGCAAACCAGGATGCTGTTGGTGCTGTTGGCCGGAATCTGGTTCGGCGTGGCCGTCAGGACCGCCGGCGCCAGGCCGGGGTAGCGGATCAGCTCGGCGTCGGCGTAGGTCCGGATGAACCCGGATCCGGAGATCGGGCCGTTGGTCCCCTGGATGTAGATCGCGGCCGCGCGCCCGAGCTGCGACACCGGATAGTTCAGGAACGAGCTGGCGACACCGACCGCATCGGTCACGACGTTGCTTTCGATGTTGGCGGTCTGGGCGCGACCGGCGAGGTACGGAATCACCGAGCCGTTGTTGACCGGTGAACCGGTGGTATCGTTGCGGTTGAACGGCTCGTCGACGACCAGGTTGGTCTGATTCACGACCTGGGTAATGGTGCGCGCGCTCTCCAGATCGGCGTTGCCGGTCACGTCCTTGCCGAACAGGATCAGCGTGTCGTTGGGCCCGACCCCGCCGCCGCCAGTCTGGAACACCCCGCTCGGTGCAAAGAAGCTGGTCCCCCCCTCGGTCGGGTTGCCGTCGCCGCCGGAGACTCCGAAGAACCCGGGTCCTTGGTCCGGGAACCCGATCAGCGGCGCGTCGACCAGCCCGAGCTGGAGCGCGGTCGGCTGGGCCGGCGGGTTGCCGAAGCGATCGGTTACCAGCGCGCTGACCCGCAGGCTGTAGGTCGCGTTGGGATCGAGCGGGAATCCGTTCATGTCGAAGCCGACGTCGGGCGACACCGGGTTGACGCTGAGCGAGTTGATCGGGAACGTGGTCAGCGTGATCGAGTGCGGCACGCCATCGGAAATCACGACCCCGACCTCGGATTCGACCGGGCCCTGGATCCCGTTGGAGACGTTGTTGTCGGCCGCATCGGCGACGGCACGAAGCCGGAACAGGCCCGGTTCGGTGCCACTGACCAGCGACGCGCTGGTGATCCCGCTGGTAGTCGCCAGGTTGATGCTGGTGCCCTCGACGGCGCTGCCGCTGGCGCTGACCCCGCGCAGCACCTCGCCCGAGTTGGGCTGCTCGCCGATGATCTGCAGGAACACGTTGTTGTTGCTGCCCCCTGGGTTGGGCACCGGCTCTTCGCCGCCGTCAGTGACGAACACCTGGAACGACTGCGCGTTGATCCCGCCGGAGCCCTGGATGTACTGCGGCGTGCCGGGCAGCAGGAACTGCACGTTTCCGGGGCGTCCGTCGCTTGCCGGCTCGTTGATCGTGACCTCGAAGGTGGCGTCGAACACCTGATTCGTGGTGTTGTCCTGGCCGGAGACCGAAATGGTCACGCTACCGGCGGTATCGAACGGGTGGACGAACACCTTGCCCTGGCCGCCGGCCAGTTCCACCGGGCCGTTGCCGAGCAGTACGAAGAACTCGTCGACGTCCTCGGTGTCCGGGTCATCAAGGGTCGAGAACGCGGCCAGCGAGACCGGGTTGATCGCGACCCCGACTTCGCCGCCGGCCGGCGAGCCCAGAGTGCCGTCGCGCTCCCGGTATTCGATGTTGATCTCGGCCATGTAGGGCGAGTCGAAAAACACCGGCACCGACGGCGGCCGCGCCGGCACCGACGCCTTGGTGGCCGTCAGCGTGATCCTGCGGACCGGGGGCGGACCCTGGGCGATGTCGATGGAGGCCGAGCGCGACACGTTCTGGTTGGCATTCTGGTCGAGCACCGATGCGGTGAGCTGAACCGTGCCGGTCAGCCCGCGGGTGTGGAACACCGCCTGGGCGATGCCGGAGCTGGTCGCGAGGTTGATGTTGTCGTCCTGGGTGAACAGATCGGTCGTGGACGACAGCAACCCGAGCGCCGAACTGGACACGCTCAGCGCAACCGAGGTGCCGTTGACGACCACAGACCCGTCCGAGTTGCGCACCGTGATCGTGACGTTGGTCGCGAAGTCGGTACCCGCCTCGTAGGTAATCTCGCCGCCGTTGGTGAGCAGGGTCGGGTCCTGGATCTCGATCGTGATGCTCACCGGCACCGGCCGTTCCGCCGCGCCGCCGCCACCACCGCCGCCACAACCGGTCAACCCCGCCAGGAGCCCCAGCAGCGTGATCCCCAAACCGAGTGTTCTTATTGATTTCATCATCATCGTCTGGCCTTCCGCATTCTGCCCCCAGGAGATTTCGAAACAAGCATGGTCAATCGAGCCTTACGTTTTCGTTGAGAATCGTTGGTGTGACGAAGATCAGCAGCTCCGCCTTGTCGTTTTGGCTCGTGCGCTGCCGAAACAGCACGCCGAGGCCCGGAATGTCGCCCAATACCGGAACCCGGTTCTTGTCGCGTCTGATGGTCTGCTCGAAGATTCCGCCCAGGACCACCGTCTGACCGCTGTCGACCAGTACCTGGGTCTCGATCTCGCGGGTATCGATCGAGGGCACCAGGCCGCCGCCTTCGACCGGAACCAGCTCGCCGACCGTATCCTTCTTCACATTGAGGTCCAGGATCACGCGATCGTCGGGCGTGATCAGCGGCTGCACCCTGAGCTCCAGCACGGCGTCCTTGAAGCTGATGTTGGTCGCACCGCTGGAGGTGGCCTGCTGGAACGGGATCTCGACCCCTTGCTGGATGAACGCCTCCTTCTGGTTGGCGGTGATCAGACGCGGGCTGGAGATCACCTCGCCGCGCCCCTCGGACTCCAGCGCCGACAATTCCAGATCGAGCAGGTAATCCGAGGTCAGGATCCCGATCGCCCAGCTCCCGGCGGTCTGCGAGGCCGGCAGGTTCACGTTCAGCCGCTCGCCCAGCGGCGGGACCGAAATCCCCGCCGGCGGCGTGTCGAAGCCGATGTTCGGGAAGCCGGAGCGGTTCGGATTGAGCCGGCGGTTGATCAGCACCAGGTTGTTCATCCGGTCGGCGGCGCTGGAGCTGCCGGCGGTTGAGATGACGTTGCCGTGGCTGTCCTCGTAGGCGCCGGTCAGACCGAAGCGTACCCCCAGTTCGTCGCTGAAGGTGTCGGTCGCAATCACGATCCGAGACTCGATCTGGATCTGGCGCACCGGGCGGTCGAGCAGGGTCACCAGCTCGCGGATCTCCTCCAGTTGCGCGGTGGTGTCGGTCAGCAGCAGCACGTTGGTGCGTTCGTCCACGGTGACGCTGCCGCGCGCGGATAGAAGGCCGGTGCCGGCGCCTGCCTGACCACCAGCGGCGCTCTCGATGATCTTGGCCAGATCGGTGGCCTTGGCGTAATTGACCTGGATGAAGGTCGAGCGCAGGGGCTCCAACTCCCGCTTGTCCTTGAGCGCTTGCAGCAACTGCTGTTCGCGCGCCGCGATCTCGGCCGCCGGCGCCACCCAGATCACGTTGCCGTTCTCGCGCTTGTCCAGCGACTTGGCCTGCAGGAGGATGTCCAGCGCCTGATCCCAGGGCACGTTCTGCAGTCTCAGGGTCACGTTTCCGGTGACCGAATCGGAGACCACGATGTTGAGTTGCGAGACGTCGGCGATCAGCTGCAGCACCGCGCGCGCCGGGATGTCCTGGAAATTGAACGTGACCCGGGTGCCGCTGTATTCGGGCGGCTGCAGGATCAGCTCTTCCGGCGTGAGTAGCTCCTCCACGAATTCCTGGACCTCGATCACGTACTGACTGCCTGTCTGGTAGGCCAGATGCTCGTATTCGCCGCTGACGGTGATGTCCATCCGGATCCGGTTGCCGTCGCGCATGATGTCGATCAGATCCACCGGGGTGGCAAAATCGAGCACGTCCAGGCGCTGCTCCAGCTCGGGCGCGATGTCGGCGTTGTAAATGTAGGCGCGCAGCCGGTTGCCCAGCTTGCTCAGGTCGACGTTGGCGCCGGCGTCGGTGAAGTTGACGACGATCCGACCCTCGCCGTTGCGGCCGCGCCGAAAATCGACGTTATCCACCGCCACCGCCCTCGGCGCCTGCTGGGTGGCCCCGATCGCGCCCTGACGGCGTGCCTGAGAAACCACCGCCGAAGCCCCGCCGCCTGAGATGCTGACCACCAGCCGATCGCCCTCGACCCGGGTCTCGAACGGGGCCGAGCGGAACAGGTCGATCACGACCCGGGTGCGCCCCCCGGCCTCGACCGCGGTCACGCTGCGGGTGGCGCCGGTCCCGACGTCGAGCGAGCGCCGGGCCACCGCGTTGGTGGTGTTGGCCAGATCCATGGCGATCCGCGCCGGATTGTCGGTCGTGAAAACCTGGGGTTCCGGGATTCCGCCGCTGATACTCAGGATGATCTCCACCGCCCCGCCCGAACCGGTGCTGAAAGACATTTCGTTCAGCACCGATTGAGCCCAGATCGGCCCCGCGACCGCCAGCAGCAGCGCGCCCAAAAGCGAGGTCGACGCGCGCGTTACGGTCGGCGTTGATCGGGCAGGGTTTGTGAATGTCATTTTCATGTTCGATCCCCCAGAGACCGGGTCTTGCTTATTCTTCATCCAGCGCTATCTCCGCCCGCCTTTCGGCCCAGGCATCGGAGCCATCGGGTACCAGTTCCACCAGCTCGATCCGATCATCGTAAACGGCGACGATCCGACCGTGATTGCGCCCCATGTAGTTTTCTTCACGCACCCGGTGGATCAGTCCATCGGGGTCTTCGATCAAGCCAAAGAACGAGTCTTGGATCTGCAGCGTGCCGACCATCTCCAGGCTGTCCAGCTCAAACCCTTCGAGCACCTCGCGCCTCCGGTTGGGGTCCGGCGCCGGCCCACCCGCGGTCGAGACGCCGCGCAATTCGGGCCTCGCAACCTCCACCGGTCCGCCCGAGAACGGATCGCGCAGCTCGAACGCCTGGTATTCGAACGACGGCGGCGTCTCAATGCTGGGCAGCGGCGGAATCGGCTCGCCTGGCTTGTTGTGCACGTTGGCGATCCAGGACTGGAGATCGCTCATGTCGCGCCCGCACGCCGCCGCGCCGAGCACCAGGCCGGCGAGCACGATCAGGCGTATCGGACGACCGCTCATGGGCCGGCTCCCGCCCGCGGCAGCTGCTGCTCCGATTCGTCGACGTAGCGATAGGTCTTGACGACGCCCTCCAGCACCAGCGAGGAGCTCCCTTCTTCGATCGGCTTCAGCGAGATGTCGTGCATCGTCAGAATCACGACCCGGGCCAGCGAGGCGACCGCGCTGACGAATTCCCCGAACTGGTGATAATCGCCGATCATCTTGATCGAGATCGGCTTTTCGGCGTAGAAGTCCCGGACCACCTCCGGCTGAGGCTCGAACCGATCGACCTGGATGCCGGTCGCGATCGCGGTCTGGGAGACATCCTGCAGCAGATTCGCCATCTCGGTGCTGCTGGGCAACTGCCGCAGCAGCGAGCGCAGAATCTCCTCGAGCTGGATCAACTGGGCTTCGTAGGCGGCGAGATTGGCGGCTTTCTGCTGCTTGTCCTCGAACTCGCGTTTGAGCGCGATCTCCTGGACCTCCTTGTCCTTCAGGACCTGCCACTCGTCTTTGAACTTCAGGAAATACGCAACCACCATGATCACCACCACGACCGCGGCCGCGGCGATTCCCTTGGCGACCGGCGGCCAGCCGCCCGGGTCCTCGAAATCGAGTTCTCTGATTTCGTCCCAGTTCATTGCGCTATCCCCTGGTCAGGGTTGGCTTCTGCGTCCTGGTTCTCGGGACCGACCAGCACTTCGAGCTTGAATTTGTAGATGTTGCGGCGGCCCTCGCCCTCGGCCTGGGTCAGGTTCAGGTCGGCCGCGCGCATCCACGGCGAGGCTTCCAGGCTGCGCATGTAGGCCGAGACTTTGGCGTTGGATTCGGCAACCCCGTCCAGGGTCAGCCGCCGGCCCTGCTGCTTGGCGCTGGCCAGGCGCACACCATCGGGAATCGTGCGCACCACCTGGTCGAACAGGTGGACGATTTCCGAGCGACTCTTCTGCAGTTCCTCGATGACGACTTTTCGCGCCAGCATGTCGGCGCGCTTCCTCTCGAGGTCTTCGATGCGCTTGATCTGCCGGTTGAGTTCGACGATTTCGTTGCGCAACAGCTGGTTGCGGTTCTCCTGGTAATCCTGCATCTGGCCGATCTGCCAGTTGATCGCCACGAACGCAACCAGCCCGAGCGCCGCGGCCCCGCCCAGGATCACATAGAATTCCTGTTGCCGCTGCTTGCGACGTTCCTCGCGCCACGGCAGGAGGTTGATGCGGGCCATCAGTCAAAACTCCTCAACGCCAGCCCGCACGCGATCATCAGCGCCGGCGCGTCGGCGCTCAGCGCCTGGGCGCGCACCCGGGGCGCGATTGCCATGTTGGCCGCCGGATTGGCGATCGTGCACGGAATGCCCAACTGCTGCTGCACCAGGTCGGCGACCCCGGGGATCGAGGCGCAGCCGCCGGCCAGCACGACGTGCTCGACCGAATCGAATTCGCTGGAAGAAAAGAAGAACTGCAATGAGCGCGACACCTGTTGCACCATTGCGTCCTTGAACGGCTCCAGCACTTCCTGCTCGTAGCTTTCCGGCAGCCCGCCCTGACGCTTGGCCAGACCGGCCTCCTCGTAGGAAAGCCCGTAGCGGCGCATCACCTCGTCGGTGAGTTGCTTGCCGCCGAACACCTGCTCGCGAGTGTAGATGGTGCGCGCGTCGTTGAGCACGATCAGCGTGGTCATCGTCGCGCCGACGTCGACGATCGCGACGCGCGCCTGGGGATCGATGCCCAACTGGTCGGCGACCAGCACGAAGGCGTTTTCCATCGAGAAGGCCTCGACGTCGACGACCCGCGCCAACAGCCCGCCGAGTTCGGCCGCCGCGACCCTCACATCGACGTTCTCGGTCCGGGAAGCGGCCAGCAGCACCTGCATCATCTCCGGGTTGCCGGGCATCGGCCCGACGACCTCGAAGTCCAGGCTCACCTCATCCAGCGGATAAGGGATGTACTGGTTGGCCTCGATCTGGATCTGGCTTTCGAGGTCCGCCTCGGTGAGATCGGCCGGCATATTGATCACCTTGGTGATCACCGCGGAGCCGGCGACCGCCAGTGCGCAGTGCTTCGCGCGTGTACCCGAGCGCTTGACCGCGCGTCCGATCGCCTCGCCCACCGCCTCGACCTCAGCGATGTTTTTCTCGACCACCGCGTTGGCAGGGAGCGGCTCGACGGCGTAATGCTCGACCTTATAGCGGCCGTCCCCTCCGCTTAGTTGGAGCAGCTTTACCGCGGTTGAGCTGACGTCCAGGCCGACCAGCGGCGGCATTTTATTGCTGAACAGCGCCACACTTTTTGTCCTTACAACACGCCTTTACGGCCGAAAATTAGCCCTCAACATTAAATACGAAACTCAACTAGTTATCAATAAAAAGAAAACCGTTTATTTTCAGAGACATCCGCCGGCGGGTTTTCCGACCCCACCCGGAGGGCCGGTTTCAATCGTTTTTTTCGCCGGCAAAGGGCCGTGAAAATCCGGCCCGAATCGAACCCGGCGGCGGAGTGGCGGTCCAACCGACAACGACCAGCGCCAGCGTCCATTATGTCGTATGTGCCCCCCGGCACAAGCTTGTGCCATCGCGCCGCCACATTCCCGCTGGCGCCGCTCCGCGCGGCCGAACACGCCCGCAGAACGGATTCGGCGCGCGGCTGGCTGGGGCCTCGCCGATCGTTTTATACTCTTGATCGGCCACGGACGTTGATCGGTTTCACATTCCCCGAATCATGAAACGCCTCGCTAAGTTGATCAAATGGAGCTTGATTCTGGCCTTCAGCGGGGGCCTGTTGGGGGTCGCCGCGCTGGGCGTGAGCTATCTGATCATCAGCCCCGGTCTGCCCGACGTCGAAGTGCTGCGCGAGGTACAGCTGCAGGTTCCGCTGCGGGTCTACAGCCGCAACGGCAAGCTGATGCAGGTGTTCGGGGAGAAGCGCCGCAACCCGGTGCCGATCGCCGACATTCCGGACCGCCTGAAGCATGCTTTCCTGGCCGGCGAGGACGCGCGCTTCTACGAGCATCCCGGGGTTGACTATCAGGGCATCGCGCGCGCGATCTGGCACATCATCAAGACCGGCGGAGAAAAAGGTCCCGGCGGCAGCACCATCACCCAGCAGCTCGGGCGCGACTTCGGGTTCGTGTCGCGCAAGAAGCTCTACACCCGCAAGCTCAAGGAGTGGTTCCTGGCGCTGAAGATCGAGCGCGAACTGACCAAGGACGAGATCCTCGAGCTTTACCTGAACAAGATCTACCTGGGAAACCGCGCTTACGGCGTGGCCGCCGCGGCCCAGGCCTACTACGGCAAGACGCTTAACGAGCTGACCCTGGCCGAGGCGGCGATGATCGCCGCGCTGCCCAAGGCGCCGTCGCGGATCAACCCGATCAACAGCCCGGAACGCGCGGTGGACCGGCGCAACTACGTGCTCGGGCAAATGCTGGAGCATGGCTACATCGACCAGCGCGAATACGCCGCGGCGGTCGCGGCCGCGGACTTCGCCTATGCCCACGAGCCGACGGTGGAAGTCGACGCTCCATATGCGGCCGAGATGGTGCGCCACGATGTGCTGAACATCCTCGGCCCCGATGCCTACACCGGTGGCTACCGGGTCTACACGACGTTCGACGACAAGCTCCAGCAGGTCGCCAGCCGCGCGGTGCAGCGCGGGCTGATCGAGTACGACCGGCGCCACGGTTACCGCGGGCCCGAGGCGCGCTTCGACCTGAGCGAGGTACTGACTCCGGCCGAATGGGCCGAGATTCTCGATCGCTTCGTCGCCATCGGCGGCATCCGGCCGGCGCTGGTTACCGCGGTCGAGGACGATTTCGCGCTGGCTTACTTGAGCGACGGGCAGACCATCAGCCTGGACTTCGAGGACATGAGCTGGGCCCGGCCGTACCTCGACACGAACACCCGGGGCCCGACGCCGGCCTCGATCGCGGACGTGGTCGCCGTCGGCGACGTGGTCCGGGTCGCGCGCGGCGACCAGGGCGGGTGGCAACTGTCGCAGCTGCCGCAGGTCGAGGGGGCGCTGGTGTCGCTCTCGCCGGAAGACGGCGCGATCCTGGCCGTCGTGGGCGGATTCGATTTCGCGCGCAGCAAGTTCAACCGGGCGATCCAGGCCAGGCGCCAACCCGGCTCGAGCTTCAAGCCGTTCGTCTACGCCGCGGCGCTGGACCGAGGCTACACCCCGGCCACGCTGGTCAACGACGCACCGGTGGTGTTCGACGACGAGCAGCTGGAGCGCACCTGGAAACCGGAGAACTTCAGCGAGAAGTTCTTCGGGCTGACCCGGCTGCGAGAGGGCATGGTCAACTCGCGCAACCTGGTCTCGATCCGGGTGGTGCGAGACATTGGGGTCGGCTACACGCGCGAGTTCACCTATCGGTTCGGCTTTCAGCCGCAGGACATTCCAGCCGATCTGTCGATGGCGCTGGGCAGCGGCGCGGTTCCGCCGCTGTCGATGGCGCGCGCCTACGCAACGCTGGCCAATGGCGGTTACCTGGTCGATCCGTACTTCATCACTCGGATCGTCGACGGCCAGGGGCACACCGTGTACCAGGCCCAGCCGGTTTATGCCTGCGCCGACTGCGCCGAGCGCATCGGCGCTCGCGGCTCGACCGCGCTGGCCGCCGATCTCGACACCGAGACCGCGGCCCAAATGGCCCCCCGGCTGGCGCCGCGGGTAATCGACCCCGAGACCCACTACCTGCTGCACTCGCTGCTTCTCGACGTGGTCAGGCGCGGCACCGGGCGCAACGCGATGGCGTTGGGCCGCGGCGACCTGGCCGGCAAGACCGGCACCACCAACGAGCAGCGCGACGCCTGGTTCTCGGGTTTCAACCACGCGGTGGTCACGACCGCCTGGGTCGGCTTCGACCAGTTCGAGCCGATGGGCACCAACGAAGTCGGCGGGCGCGCCGCGCTGCCGGTATGGATGGAATATATGCGCGCAGCGCTGGAGCAGGTGCCCGAGCGCCTGCCGCCGCTGCCCGAGGGAGTGGTGTTCGCGCGCATCAACCCGGAAAACGGCCGTCTTTGCGGCGTTTCCACCGTTGCCTGCATTCAGGAAGTCTTTCGCAAGGGCCAACTGCCGCCGCCCGAAGACGAATCTACCCGCGCGCGCGGCGAAGAAATAGACCCGTACGGGATCTTCTGAAACCAGGGAGTCGCGCGATGGCAAGAAGGCGTCAACAGCGGACCGAGCAGCTGCGCGCGCTGGTGGCCCACGAGGCGGCCCGCCTGATCGTCGGCCAGGGGGTGCGCGATTACTATCAGGCCAAAGCGAAAGCCGCGGCGCGTCTGGGCCTGAGCAACGAGGCCAGCCTGCCGAA
>JBFJNB010000012.1:0-14303 GCA_041633655.1 Lysobacterales bacterium
GTCATATCGCTGAACGGCCTGGTCTATTCGAATTCCGTGCGCGTCGGCGGCGACCAGTTCGACGAGGCGATCATCAACTACGTGCGGCGCAACTACGGCACCTTGATCGGCGAGGCGACCGCGGAGCGGATCAAGATGGAGATCGGCTGCGCCTATCCCTCCTCCGAGGTCAAGGAACTGGAAGTCTCCGGGCGCAACCTGGCCGAGGGCGTGCCGCGGGTGTTCACGATCAATTCCAACGAGATCCTGGAGGCACTGCACGAGCCGCTGATGGGGATTGCCAGCGCGCTGAAGACCGCACTCGAGCAGACCCCGCCGGAGCTGTGCTCGGACGTGGCCGAGCGCGGGATCGTGCTGACCGGCGGCGGCGCGCTGCTGCGCGACCTGGACCGGCTGATGATGGAGGAGACCGGACTGCCGGTGCTGATCTCGGAGGACCCGCTGACTTGCGTCGCCCGCGGCGGCGGCCGGGCGCTGGAGCTGATGGACGAGCACGGCAGCGACTTCTTCGCCTTCGACTAGGGCCCGTTGACGCCATGTCGGACGGTCCTACCGGTCCATGACCGCTTTTCGCATGTAAAACATGCGTTTACCGATGGATATTCGATTCCGGCTTGAGTACAGTTCTAGCGTCCAGACAGGACCTTGGGCGAGGCTCCCGGCGTGGTAGAACAGAAGCAAAGCGAAGACAGCCCGCTGTTTTCCGGCTCGGGTTCCGGCGCCCTGAGACTCGCCGTGTACGCGATGGTCGCCGTCGCGCTGATGGTGGCCGACCACCATGGCCACTACCTCGATCAGGCCAAGGACAAGCTGGCGCTGGTGGCCTACCCCATCCTGCGCCTGGTCGATCTGCCGGTGCGCGCGGGGCGCTGGCTGGGCGAGACCTTTTCCGAGCGCGAGGCTCTGAGCCGCCGCAACCGTGAACTGGAGCGGCGCTGGCTGCTGGATCAGGCCAGGCTGAACCGGCTGCCGGCGCTGGAGGCGGAAAACCGCAGACTCCGGGAGCTGCTCGAATCCTCGCCCAAGCTCGGCGACCGGGTGCTGGTGGCCGAACTGCTGGACGTCGACCTGGACCCTTACAGCCATCGGGTGGTGCTGAACAAAGGCAGCGTCGACGGCGTTTATCGCGGGCAGCCGGTGGCCGACGCCAACGGCATCGTCGGGCAGATCGAGGCAGTGAGCGCGCTGAGCGCGTTCGCGATGTTGATCTCCGACCCCAATCACGCGGTCCCGGTGGCGCTCAACCGCAGCGGGCTTCGAACCATCGCGTACGGCACCGGTCAGATCGACCGGCTGGTGCTGAAGGACCTGACCGCCAGCGCCGACGTAATCCCCGGCGACCTGGTGGTCGCCTCGGGCCTGGGCGGACGGTTTCCGAGCGGCTTTCCGGTCGGCCGGGTGATCGACATCCAGGCCAGTCCGGGCGACGCGTTCCTGACCGTGATCGTCGAGCCCAGCGCGGCGCTGAATCGCAGCCGCGAGGTGTTGCTGGTATGGCCCGGCGACCAGCGGGAGCGGCGACTGGCCGTAAATCCGAATCAGGACACTTTGGAACCGTGACGCGCAAACGCCAACCGCCGTGGCTGATCGGGCTGACGTTCCTCGGCGCTTTCATGCTGACCGTGGCGCCGATGGGCGAGTCGCTCGACTGGTTCCGGCCCTACTGGGTCGGCATGATCCTGATTTACTGGTGCATCGAATCCCCGTCCCAGGTCGGAATGGGGGTCGCGTTCGTGGCCGGGTTGGGGCTGGATCTGCTGACCGGCACGCTGGCCGGTCAGCACGCGTTGAGTCTGGTGATCATCGCCTACATCGTCGGGCGTTTCCGTCTCAGGATGCGCTTCTTCCCGCTGTGGCAGCAGGCGCTGGCGGTGTGCGCGATCCTGTTGAACGACCGCCTGATCTACACCTGGATCCACGCGCTCGCCGGTAACGGCATCGCCGACTGGCGCATCGTCTGGGCTCCGCTGGTGGCGCTGTTCATCTGGCCGTGGGTGTTCCTGATCCTGGATCTCACCCGCCAGCGGTTTCGCTACCGGTGAGACCGCCGGCCCGCAAGCCGCTGCGCGATGCGGTCCGCGAAGCCCGCCTGTTTCGGGTTCGCGCGATGACCGCGCTGGCCGTGGTCATCGGCTGCTTCGCGGTCCTCGCCGGGCGTTTCTTCTATCTCCAGGTCGTCAAGCACGAGGAGTTCATCACCCGCTCCGAGGACAACCGGGTCAAAGTGCGCGCGCTGCCGCCGAACCGCGGCCTGATCTTCGATCGCCGCGGCCGCATCCTGGCCGACAACCGCCCCGCCTACCGGCTGGAGATGATCCCGGAGCAGGTGGCCGAGATCGATGCCACGCTGGACGAGCTGGCGCAATTGATCGCGATCACCGCCGAGGACCGGGAGCGCTTCTACAAGCTGAAGGAGGCGCGCCCCTCGTTCCAGGGGGTCGCGGTGCGGCTGCGCCTGAGCGAATCCGAGGTGGCGCGCTTCGCGGTCGACCGGCACCGCTATCCCGGGGTCGACATCGTGCCCTACCAGACCCGCGTCTACCCGCAGGGCGAGGAATTCGCGCACGTGCTCGGTTACGTCCGCCAGCTCGACGCCGAGGATCTCGCGCAAGTTGACGCCACCGAATACTCGGCCACCACCCATATCGGCAAGACCGGGATCGAGCGCTACTACGAGAAGCGCCTGCACGGCCGGGTCGGCCACGAGCGGGTCGAGATCAACGTGCAGGGCCGGGTGCTGGGCTCGCTGGAGCGGGCTCCGCCGGTGGCCGGCGACAACATCTACCTGACTATCGACGCGCAGCTGCAGTCGGTCGCGGCGCAAGCGCTGGGGGATTCCACCGGCGCGATCGTCGCGGTGGAGCCCGCCAGCGGCGAGATCCTGGCGCTGGTCTCCAAGCCCAGCTTCGACCCCAACCGTTTCGCCGACGGCATCAGCGTGGCCGAATACCGGGCGCTGGTGAACTCGCCCGAGCGGCCGCTGTTCAATCGGGCCACCCAGGGCGGCTACGAGCCGGGATCGACCCTCAAGCCGTACATCGCGCTGGCCGGATTGGAGCTGGGGGTGATTCCGCTCGACCACACCGTCTACTCGCGCGGCTACTACCAGCTTCCCGGTCAAAGCCACCGCTACCGGGACTGGAAGCGCGAGGGTCACGGCCGGGTCGACGTGGTGCAGGCGATCGCCCAGTCGGTCAACGTGTATTTCTATGAACTGGCCCACGAACTCGGCATCGACCCGATTCACGATTACCTGGCCCAGTTCGGGTTCGGCGCGCGGACCGGGATCGATCTGAACGGCGAGGCCTCGGGCATTCTGCCCTCGCGCGAATGGAAGCGACGGGTCCACCACCTGCCGTGGTACCCGGGCGAGACGGTGATCACCGGAATCGGTCAGGGGTTTACCGTGACCACCCCGCTGCAGCTCGCGCGCGCGGTGGCGACGATCGCCGCGCGCGGGCGGGTGCCGCACATCCACCTGCTGCGGCAGGCCGAGAACTCGGCCGGTGGAGACGTCCACGCGCCGCGCTTCGCGCCGACGTTCATACCGATCGGCAACGCCGCCCACTGGCAGGCGGTGGTCGATGGCATGACCCAGGTCGTGCACGGCGTCCGCGGGACCGCGCGCGTGATCGCTAGCGACAACCCCCCGTACCGGATCGCCGGCAAGACCGGCACCGCCCAGGTGCGCGCCATCGCCGAGGACGAGGAGCGCGAAGACGAGGAGCTCCCGCGCCACCTGCGCAACCACGCGTTGTTCATCGCTTTCGCCCCGGTCGAGCGCCCGCAGATCGCGGTCTCGGTCATCGCCGAGCACGGCGGCGGCGGGGCCTCGGTGGCGGCGCCGATCGCCCGCCAGGTGATCGACGCCTGGCTGACGCGCGGCGAGGAAGAGCCGGCAGTGGCGCGCCAGGGGCTACGGCCGGGGTCGGCGGACGCATGCCGGCCGGACTGCGGCGCCGCGAGAGAAGAGTCATGAGCCGGGCCGTAGGAAGGTCTCTGCCGCTCGCCGCGCTGCGCTATTTCGTCAGCCGGCCGATGGTCGACGGCGGACTCCTGGTCGCGTTGCTGGTCTGCGCCGCGGTGGGTCTCATGATTCTGTACTCGGCCTCCGGCAGCGACCTGTCCGCGATCGGCAAGCAGTGCGTGCGCCTGGGGCTGGGCGTGGCGGTGTTGCTGATCATCGCGCGCATCCCGCCGCAGCAGATGCGCAACTGGACCCCGGCGTTCTACGCCGCCGGCATGGTGCTGCTGGTGCTGGTGGAGGCGATCGGCGAGGGCCGCGGCGCGCAGCGCTGGCTGGACTTAGGGCTAATCCGGTTCCAGCCCTCGGAGCTGATGAAGCTGGCGGCGCCGATGATGCTCGCCTGGTACCTGCACGGACGGGTGTTGCCGCCCAGGATCCGGGACGTCGCGCTGTGCCTGGTGATGGTCGCGGTGCCGGCGGTGCTGATCGCGCGCCAACCCGATCTGGGCACCGCGGTGCTGGTCGCGGTAAGCGGGTTGTTCGTGCTGTTTCTGGCCGGGATGAGCTGGCGCCTGATCGGCACACTGGTGGCGCTGGTGGCCGCGCTGGCGCCAGTGCTGTGGCACTTCATGCACGACTACCAGAAGAGCCGGATCCTGATGCTGATCGATCCGGAGTCCGACCCGCTCGGGACCGGCTGGAACATCATCCAATCCAAGATCGCGGTCGGCTCCGGCGGTCTGTACGGCAAGGGGTGGCTGAACGGCACCCAGGCGCACCTGGAGTTCCTGCCGGAGCGCTCCACCGACTTCATTCTCGCCGTCTACGCCGAGGAATTCGGCCTGCTCGGGATCGTTTGCCTGTTCGTTCTGTACCTCTTTATCATCGGCCGCGCGTTGTCGATCGCGACCCGGGCCAAGGACAGCTACTGCCGGCTGCTGGCGGGCAGCTTGAGCCTCACGTTCTGCGTGTACGTGCTGGTCAACGGCGGCATGATCAGCGGACTCTTGCCGGTGGTCGGCGTGCCGCTGCCGCTGGTAAGCTACGGCGGCACGTCCCTGGTCAGTCTGTTGGCATCGTTCGGGGTGATCATGTCGGTATACAGCCATCGCAGGCTGCTGGGCGGGCAAGGAGTGCATCGATGAGTCTGCTTTTGAAAATATGTCCGCTGGCCCTGACGCTGGGCGCCGCGGTGGATCTGGATGCGCGCCACCCGGGCGGCGCCGCGTTCGTCGCCGAGGTCAGCCAGCGCCACGGCCTGGCAGCCGACGCGGTGTCCGAGCTGCTGGCCGGCGCGGAACGCCGCCAGGAAATCATCGACGCGATCACCCGGCCGGCCGAAGCGAAGCCGTGGCGGGACTACCGGCCGATCTTCGTGACGCCTGAGCGGATCCGCGACGGGATCGCCTTCTGGGCCGAAAACCACGAGCTGCTGCAACGGGTCGAGGCCGAGTTCGGCGTGCCCCCGCAGGTGGTCGTCGCGATCATCGGGGTCGAGACCAATTACGGCCGCATCACCGGCCGCTTCCGGGTGCTGGACGCGCTCGCGACGCTCGCGTTCCACTATCCGCCGCGGTCGAAGTTCTTCCGCTCGGAACTGGAGCACTTTCTGCTGTTGGGCCAGGAGGAATCGCTGCCGCTGGATGAGCTGACCGGTTCCTATGCCGGCGCAATGGGCCTGGGCCAGTTCATCTCCTCGAGCTATCGCAGCTACGCGGTCGATTTCGATCAGGACGGGCAGCGCGACCTGTGGGGCTCGCGCGCCGACGCGATCGCCAGCGTGGCCAACTATTTCCGCCGCCACGGCTGGCGTCCCGGGCAGCCGGTAGCCAGCCCGGCGACCCGCGCCGAGGGTGCCCGCGAGCTGACCGACCTGCCCTTGAAGCCGAGCTACCCGTTGAGCCAGATCGTGGCCTGGGGATATCGCCCCAGCCAGCCCGGCGACGAGCACGACCTCGCCACCGTGATCGAGCTGGAGGGCGACCAGGGGCCAGAGTTTTGGATCGGCTTTCACAACTTCTACGTCATTAGCCGCTACAATCACAGCGCTTTGTACTCGCTCGCGGTGCATCAGTTGAGCGAGGAACTCGCTGCCCGCACCGTGGCCGCCGCCGGCGCCGAGGAGGACCAAGGACCGTGAAGTCGATTCATCGAGCGGCCGTGATCTGGGTCGCGGCCGGGTTCGTGGCGTGCAGCGCGCCGCCGCCGCAGCAAATCGAGCCCCCCGCAACCGAGCCGGAAGTGACCTTCGAGCCGCTGAGCCCCCAGGGCAACCGGTCGCCGTACCGGGTCGATGGACGCACCTATTTCGTGCTCCCGCGCGCCGAAGGCTACGTCGAGACAGGGCTGGCTTCGTGGTACGGGAAAAAGTTTCACGGCAAGCCGACCTCCAACCGGGAAACCTACGATATGCATGCGTTCAGCGCTGCCCACCGCACGCTGCCGCTGCCGAGTCTGGTCACGGTCACCAACCTGGAAAACGGGCGCGAAGTCACGGTCCGGGTCAACGACCGCGGGCCGTTCAAGGACGGCCGGATCATCGACCTTTCGTACGCGGCAGCCGCCAAGCTCGGGATGGTCGAGGCCGGCACCGCGATGGTCGAGGTGCGGGCGCTGACCCCGCCCGGGATCGAGCAGCGCCCGGACGTCGACCACGCCGACCACCTGTTCCTGCAACTGGGCGCGTTCGCCGAGCGCGACAACGCGCTGACCCTGCTGAAGCGGCTGCGCGCCGGCGACATCGAGCAGGGCTTCGTCTTTACCGGCGAGGACGCCACCGGCCGCACCGTGCACCGGGTACGCATCGGCCCGCTTGCCGACGAGGCCGCGGCCGCGGCGCTGGCCGAGCGGATTGCCCGACTCGGATTCGAAGGCTCGCGGGTGGTATTCGAGTAATGCTCGCGACCCTTGCCCGAACCCGTTCGTGGCTGTTGGCGGCGGTGCTGCTCGCCGGCCCGCTGGCGGCCGCAACCCTCCCGGTGCCGGCGCCGCCGCAGATCGGCGCCCGCAGCTTCCTGCTGCTGGACTACGATTCCGGCAAGGTGCTGGCCACGCACAATCCCGACGAGCGGATGGAGCCAGCCAGCCTGACCAAGCTGATGACCTCGTATCTGGTGTTCGACGAGCTCCGCAGCGGCAAGCTGAGCCTGGACGAACTGGTGCCGATCAGCGAGAAGGCGTGGCGGATCGAAGGCTCGGAGATGTTCGTCGAGGTCGACACCCGGGTCAGCGTGGGCGACCTGCTCAAGGGCGTGATCATCCAGTCCGGCAACGACGCCAGCGTCGCGCTGGCCGAGCACGTGGCCGGCAGCGAGGAGGTGTTTGCCAGCCTGATGAACCAGTACGGCGAGGCGATGGGTCTGACCGGGACCCACTTCGAAAACGCCACCGGGCTGCCGCACCCGGACCACTACACCACCGCGCGCGACGTGGCGATCCTGTCCGCGGCGCTGATCCGCGAGTTTCCGGACTACTACCGCTGGTATTCGGAAAAGGAATTTACCTACAACGACATCCGCCAGCACAACCGCAACAACCTGCTGTGGCGCGATCCGGCCGTGGATGGCCTGAAGACCGGTCATACCACGAGCGCCGGCTACTGCCTGGCGGCCTCGGCCAAGCGCGGCGGAATGCGCCTGATCAGCGTCGTCATGGGGTCGGACAACGAAAAAACCCGCGCCGACGAGACCCAGCGGCTGTTGAATTACGGGTTCCGGTTTTTCGAGACCCACCGGCTGTACACCGCCGGTGAGGAGCTGCGCAAGGTGCAGGTGTGGAAAGGCGCCAGCGAGCAGGTCGGGCTGGGCATCGATCGCGACCTGTACGTGACCATCCCCCGCGGCCAATACGAGTCGCTGCGCGCCGAGACCGACCTCCCGTCGGTGCTGATCGCGCCGATCGCGCGCGAGACCGAACTGGGCCGGCTGCGGGTGATGCTGGGCGACGAGCCGCAGGCTTCGGTCGCGCTGCTGGCGCTCGACGCGGTGCCCGAGGGCGGTTTCTGGCGGCGCTTCAGCGACAGCATCGCGCTGTGGTTTCATGATCCCGATGAGGACTGAAACCGGCGATCCGACACCGGGGCTCGAGTTTCCGTGCGAGTACCCGATCAAGGCGATGGGCCGCACCGAGCCCGAGTTTCAAGCGTTGGTGGTCGATATCGTCGCCGCCCATGCCGGCCGAGTGCGCGCCGACCAGGTCCGGGTGCGGGCTTCCAGCGGCGGCAATTTCCAGTCGGTCACGGTCACCGTGCGGATCGAGTCGCGGGCGCAGCTGGAAGGGGTCTACCGCGATCTGGCGGCAGCGGAGCCGGTGTTGTGGACGCTGTGAGGCGACCGGCGCCAGCCCGGATGTTGCACGAGGTGCCGGAATTGTCGGTGGACCCGTGGCGGCCGATCGTCCGCCGAGTACTAGCGCAGGTAAAAGCCAGGTTGCGGTTTTGCCGCAGGCAAAGAAGCGGCCTGGCGTTGCCGTGGCGCGTCGTAGCTATTGCTCAAGGGGGATCGGGCGAGATGGGCCGTGCAATCCGGCGACAAACCGGCAGCGTCATCACATGTGTCCACGCTCAAACGTGAGAGCTCGCCCTAATCCATTGATCGCACCAGTTAAATCGCCAACATCCAGTGAAACTCGTGCATCATCCGGGCTACTGCTGCGGCGGCTCGGGCGCGCCGACTACCGACCGGTCTGGCGGCGCATGCAGACGTTCACCGACAACCGCGACGAGTTGACCGCCGACGAGCTGTGGCTGGTCGAGCACCCGGCCGTATTCACCCTCGGTCAGGCCGGCAGGATGGAGCACGTGCTGAACCCGGGCCGGATACCGGTGATCCGGGTCGATCGCGGCGGCCAGGTCACCTACCACGGTCCGGGCCAGATGGTGGCCTACCCGCTGCTGGACCTGGAGCGCCTCAGGCTCGGCGTCAAGACCCTGGTCGAGCGCCTGGAAGAGGCGGTGATCCGGGTCCTCTCGGGCTACGGAATCGAGGCGGCGCGCCAGCCCGGTGCCCCGGGGGTGTACGTCGGCGGGGCCAAGATCGCCTCGCTCGGGCTGCGGGTCCGGCGCGGCTGTACCTTCCACGGCCTGTCCTTGAACGTCGCGATGGACCTGAGCCCCTTTGGGCGGATTAATCCCTGCGGGTTCCAGGGCCAGCGGTTGACCCAGATTTCCGATCTCGGCGGTCCGGCGGACCTGGACCGGGTCGGCGCCGATTTCGCGGCCAGCTTCGCGGACCTGATCGGGGTCGAGCTGATCGCCACGGCAGCGGCCGAGCGTATAATCGGACCGGCTACGGTGGTACAAAGCTGAGATGGAATCGAACGACAACCGCATTCCGATGACCCTGGTGGATGGGGCCAAGCAGACCGGCAGGGACAAGATCGCGCGCAATCCGGTGACCTTCGACGACCGCCGCCCCGCACTGCGCAAACCGGACTGGATCCGGGTCAGGCTGGCGCGCGGCAACGCGGTCGAGCGGCTGAAGGCCGAGCTGCGCGCCGCGTCGCTGGTCACCGTGTGCGAGGAGGCGAGCTGTCCGAACATCCACGAGTGCTTCGCCAAGGGCACCGCGACGTTCATGATCCTGGGCGATATTTGCACCCGTCGCTGCGCGTTCTGCGACGTGGCCCACGGCCGCCCGCGCCCGCCCGATCCCGCGGAGCCCGCCCACCTGGCCGCCACGGTTGCCCGGATGGGCTTGCGCTACGTGGTGATCACCTCGGTCGACCGCGACGACCTGCGCGACGGCGGCGCCGCTCATTTCGCCGCCTGCATCCGGGCCATTCGCGAGACCTGCCCCGGCATCCGGATCGAGATCCTGACCCCGGATTTTCGCGGCAAGGGACGGATGGAACGCGCGCTGTCGATCCTCACCGCGGACCCGCCGGACGTGTTCAACCACAACCTGGAAACGGTGCGCGATATGTATCGCGGCGTGCGCCCGGGTGCCGACTACGACTGGTCGCTCAAGCTGCTGGATGAGTTCAAGAGCCGGCAGCCCGAAATCCCGACCAAATCGGGGATCATGCTCGGCCTGGGCGAGACCCTGGCCCAGGTCGAAGGCGCGCTGGCTGACCTGCGGGCGCATCGGGTCGACATGCTGACGGTCGGCCAGTATCTGCAGCCGACCCGCCACCACCACCCGGTGCTCAAGTACTGGCACCCGGACGAATTCGAAGAGATCGCGCAAATCGGGCGCGCCCTGGGCTTCGCTCACGTCGCCAGCGGGCCGCTGGTGCGCTCGTCCTACCACGCCGACCGGATGGCCCACGAGGCGGGGGTTGACTAGGTTCATCGGTACTTCCGGCGGATGTATCGACCGTTCGGGAACCCTAACCTTGACAAACGCCTGGGCTTGCGCGTAACTGAGCCCAGGGGTTCTGAGGTTGCTGCCATCGCGCATCCAGGAACCGCCCGTTACCAGGGGGGTCTTAGGCTAAAGGCTTTCGTGAAAGGAGAACGCGGATGAGATCGAAACTGCACCTGGCCCTGACGGCTGCGCTCTGCGCGTTGATCGCCGGCAGCGCGGCCGCCAAGCCGATGGAGCGTCCGCTCGTTCTCGAACCGCAGCCCAACCACGAGGAGGCCAGCAAATGGGCCGCGACCTTCCTCACCCGCGCCCATTACAAGAAGACCCAGCTCGACGACGAGATGTCGGCGCTGATCCTGGAACGATACCTCGACAGTCTCGACCCGAACCGGGTGTTTTTCCTCGATTCCGACATCAAACAGTTCGACGCTTACCGGCACAGTATCGACGATGCGTTGCTGAAACAGGATCTGAAACCCGCGTTCACGATCTTCAACGTGTACGTCCATCGGGTTTCCGAACGCATCGAGCACGCGGTCGAGGTGCTCGACCAGGAGTTCGATTTCACCGTCGACGAGAGGCTCCAACTGGACCGGTCCGAGTCGGACTGGGCCCGGGACCAGACCGAACTCAATGAGTTGTGGCGCAAGCGGGTCAAGAACGACGTGCTGCGCCTGCGCCTCGCCAACAAATCCCCCGACAGCATCCGTGAGACCCTGGAGCAGCGCTACCAGAACCTGGAGCGACGGGTGGGCGAACTCGACTCCGAGGACGTGTTCCAGTACTACATGAACGCCTTCGCCAGCGCGATCGAACCGCACACCGGCTACCTGGCCCCGCGTACCTCGGAGAACTTCCAGATCGCGATGCGGCTGTCGCTGGAGGGAATCGGCGCGGTGCTGCAGCGGGAGAACGAACATACCGTGGTGCGCCGCGTGGTGCCCGGCGGGCCGGCCGACCAGGACGGTCGGCTCAAGGCCGGCGACCGGATCATCGCGGTCGGCGAAGGTCTGTCGGAGCCCGCGATCGACGTGGTCGGCTGGCGTCTGGACGACGTGGTGGACCTGATCCGGGGTTCGTCCGGAACCACCGTGCGACTCGACGTGCTGCCGGCCGAAACCGGGGTCGACGGCGCGCTGATGACCGTCAGCCTGGTGCGCGACAAAGTCAAGCTGGAGGAGCAGGCGGCCAAACACGCGATCTTCGAACTCGACATCGACGGCGCCAAGCGCCGGCTTGGGGTCATCGACCTGCCCGCGTTCTACCTGGACTTCGCGGCCCGCGCGCGGCGGGAGGCCGACTATCGCAGCTCCACCCGTGATGTGCGCAAGCTGCTCAAGGAGCTGCGCGCCGCCGAGGTCGACGGCGTCGTCATCGACCTGCGCGACAACGGCGGCGGCTCACTGGCCGAGGCCACGGAGCTGACCGGGTTGTTCATCGACACCGGCCCGGTGGTGCAGGTACGCGATTCCAACGGCAAGGTCGACGTGGAGGTCGACCGCGAACGCGGGGTCGAATGGGACGGCCCGCTGGTGGTGCTGGTCAATCGGCACAGCGCGTCGGCGTCCGAGATCTTCGCCGCCGCGATCCAGGACTACGGTCGCGGGATCGTCATCGGCGAGCCGACCTTCGGCAAGGGTACGGTCCAGAACCTGATCAATCTCGACCGCTACGGGCGCAACGACGACCCCAAGTACGGCCAGCTCAAGTTGACCATCGCTCAGTTCTTTCGGGTCAACGGCGGCAGCACCCAGCACCGCGGAGTGATTCCGGACATCATCTTCCCGACCATGGACATGGACGAGCGCCACGGCGAACGGGCGCTGGAAGGCGCGCTGCCGTGGACGTCGATCTCGCCGGCGCGCTACCAGATCCACGACGACCTGTCGGGCATCCTGCCGATGATCGACGAGCGCTCCGGTGAGCGCCTGCGCGAGAACATCGAATTCCGCTATCTGCTGGAGGACATTCGGGCGATGCGCGAGGCCAGCGAGAACACCGAGGTGTCGCTGCTGGAGGAGGTGCGCCGCCAGGAGATGGAGGACGAGGAGGCGCTACGGGCCCAGCGCAAGGCCGCGCGCGAGGCCTTTGCGGAAGCGCCCACCGACTTGAGCCGGGTCGAACCGACGCTCGAGGAGGAAGAGGACGGACTGCGCCCGGACGTGCTGCTGCACGAGACGGTGCGCATCCTCAACGACGTGATCGAGCTGCGCGGGGATGCCAGCCGCACCGCGCTGCTGATTCCCGAATCTCACGAGGCGTTGAAGAACTAGCCCGGATATTGCACGAGCTTCACTCGGCACCGATCTACTGTGCTTGATCGGTGTTTTGAGTGAAGAACTCCATTGGGCTTTGGGCTACAAACCGCGCCGTTGCCGGTTTGTCGCCGCAATGCACGGCGCATCTCTCGTGGAATCCACCGACAATTCCGGCAACTCGTGCAACATCCGTGCTAGCCGAAGCGCCGGCTCAGGTACTCGTAAACCGCGCGCATCCCCTGCGCGTCCCCGCCCAGCGGGCGCCCCGGCTGGGCCGTCCGCGACCAGGCGAACGTGTCGAGGTGGGCCCATTCCAGGCCCTCGCCCACGAACCGCTCCAGAAACAGCGCGGCGACGATGGAGCCGGCGAAGGTGGTGCTGGACACGTTGCACAGGTCCGCGACCGGGCTCTTGAACAGCTCCCGGTAGGGCGCGTACAGCGGCAGCCGCCACATTGGATCCTCGATCTTCACGCCGGCCTCCAGCAGCCCGTCGGCCAGTTCGTCCCGGTTGGCGAACAGCGCCGGCAGATCCGGGCCCAGCGCGACCCGCGCGGCCCCGGTCAGGGTCGCGAAATCGATCACCACCGCCGGCCGCTCCTCGCTGGCGCGCGCCAGCGCGTCGGCCAGCACCACGCGGCCCTCGGCGTCGGTGTTGCCGATCTCCACGCTCAGGCCACGGCGGGTGGCGACCACGTCTCCGGGGCGGTATGCGTTGCCCGCCACCGCGTTTTCCACCGCCGGGACCAGCACCAGCAGCCGTACCGGAAGCCGGCGCTCCATTACCAGTTGCGCCACCCCGAACGCGTGCGCGGCGCCGCCCATGTCCTTTTTCATCAGGCGCATGTTGTCGGCCGACTTCAGATCGAGTCCGCCGGTGTCGAAGCACACCCCCTTGCCGATCACCGCGACCAGCGGGTGCTCGGGCTGCCCCCAGCGCAGTTCCAGCAGCCGCGGTGGCGCCTCGGCCGCGCGCCCGACGGCGTGAATCGCGGGATAGCCCTCGCGCAGAAGCTCCCGGCCAACGACCTGGCTGAACTCGGCCCCGTGCGCGGCAGCCAGCGCTGCCAGGGCTTCGGCCAGGTGGGCGGGCCCCATGTCCTCGGCCGGCGTATTGACCAGATCACGGACCAGCGCGACCGCGCGGGCGAGTGCCTGGATCTCGGCGGCGGCGGACTCCGGCAGCACCAGTTCGGGCTGTTCCGCAGCGGGGGTGAGGTAGCGCTCGAAGCGATAGCGGCCGAGTTCGAAGCCGAGCGCCATCAGCGGGGTGGCCGGCTCGTCCCAGTCGGCGTCGAGCCGGTAGCGCCCGGGCGGCAGCGTGGTGGCGAGCGGGGCGATCGCGTACAGGCTGCGGCCCTCTCCGACCCCGCACACGACTCGCTCGATCCGCCCCTCGGCGGTCGCGATGCGGCACTGCTGGCCGGCCTTGCCCTCGAACTGGTTGGCCCGGATCCAGGCCGCCGCCGGCTCGCCCTGGCGCTCCAGCCAGGCGTCGAGCTCGGACTCGGTGACGGTCACGATGGGAATGGGCGGGGCGCTGTCAGTGGGCATTTTCTTACTCTTCGTGATCGGCGGAGCGGCATTGTAGCCCAGAGGACAGCAGACAGAAGACAGAAGACAGTGGCTAAGGTCCGCGCTACGCGCGGTTTTCGACAGCGGCGAAGCCGCTCCTTATACTGTCCTCTGTCGTCTGTCCTCTGTCTTCTGCACTACAATGCCCCGCTCTGATAAGGATGAGTGAACATGCAGGCCAGCGACCACCCCATTCCCA
>JBFJNB010000013.1:0-14164 GCA_041633655.1 Lysobacterales bacterium
CACCGGCAGCAGCAGCAGCAGCGAGCCCAGCAGATCGACCCACGCGCGTCGCCGCGGCGGCATCTTCTGGTAGAAGATGTCCACCCGCACGTGCTGGTCGTGCTTCAGGGTGTAGCCGGCGCCGAGCAGGAACACCAGGGCGTGCATGTACAGCACCGATTCCTGCAGCGCGATCGAGCCGCTCCCGAGCCCGTAACGCAACACCACCACCGTGAGCGTGACCAGCACCATTGCCAGGGTCAGCCACGCCACGATGCGGCCGAGCCACTCGCTCAACCCCTCCAGAGAACGAATCAGCAAATCCACTGGGTCCCTGCTCCGTGCGGGCGACGCCGGCTATCTTGACCCACGGCAACCGCCAACGCCAGCCACGCGCGTCACCCGACGAGACAGGCTCAAGGAGAGTTTCGGCTTAGCGCCGCGGGCAGGCGCAGACGGGTTGCGGTCTTGCCGCAGGCAAAGAAGCGGCCCGACCGAGCCGTCGCCCGTGAAGAGGCTCGACCTGGACCCCGAAGTTCAACGAAGGCGCTGATCCGACCCATCCGGCCGGAGCCGGCACCCCGGTTAACGAAGCCGCCCCGGACATCCCTCCGCAGACGACTCGCCAAGGCGCAGGCCAGGTTGCGGTTTTCGGCGCAGCCGAAAGAAGCGCCTGGCCGGAGCCGGCACCCCGGTTAACGAAGCCGCTGAGCCCGAACTCAATCCCATTCAAACAGCTTCCAATAGACTGGCTTGATGCCGGGATCGGACTCGACGTCGCGGGTCTCCAGTTCGCCGTCGCCGTCGGTGTCGATCAGGTAATACGCGGGGCCTTTTTTGGGGGTGATCTTGACCATGTAGAGCTGGCCGTTGACCGAGTATTCCTCGATCACGTTGCCTTCCTCGCGGCGAATGCGCACGGTCGGGACGATCTGGTCAGCCCCGACTTCCTTCGGCGGCAACGGCGGCTCGCTCAGGTCGAGCTCCGGCGGCGGCGGCGCGTCGACCGGCGGCGGCTCACCGCGGGTCTCGGCCGGGGTCTGCGCCAAGGCCGGCAGCGTGGTCAGAATCAGCAACAGCAGGGGCAATCGGTTCATCGCCGCAGCATAGCAAACTCGGGCCACCTGCGGGACGTGGCGGCGCCTCGCGCGGCGCGGTCTGATCTGGCAGACTGCGAGCCCCGATTGAGGACTGCCCGATGGCTGCGAAACCCACGCTGTACCTGATCGACGGCTCGTCGTACCTGTTCCGGGCGTTCCATGCGCTGCCTGCGCTCTCAACCTCCAAAGAAGAGCCGACCGGCGCGATGTTCGGGGTCGCCAACATGATCCGGGCGCTGGTGCGCGAGCGCGAACCGGCGCTGATCGCGGTGGTGTTCGACGCCCCCGGCAAGACCTTCCGCCACCGGCTCTATCCCGAGTACAAGGCGACCCGCCCGCCGATGCCGGACGATCTCCGGGTCCAGATTCAGCCGCTGAAGGACCTGCTCGAAGCGATGGGACTGCCGCTTTTGAGCGTGCCCGACGTCGAGGCCGACGACGTGATCGGAACCCTGGTAACAAGGGCGCGAGAAGCTGGCCACGAGGTCGTCGTCTCGACCTCGGACAAGGACCTGGCGCAACTGGTCACTCCCGGCGTGACCCTGATCAATACGATGAGCAATACCACGCTGGACGAGGCCGGGGTCGAGGAGAAATTCGGGGTCAGGCCGGAACGCATCATCGATTATCTCGCGCTGGTCGGCGACAGTTCCGACAACGTCCCCGGGGTCCCGAAGTGCGGACCCAAGACCGCTGCGAAGTGGCTGGCCCAGTACGGCGACCTCGACGGGGTGATCGCGCACGCCGACGAGGTCGGCGGCAAGGTCGGGGAAAACCTCCGCGGGGCGCTGGACAAGCTGCCGCTGTCGCGGGAGCTGGTCACGATCAAGACCGACGTCGACCTGGACGTGAAACCGGAAGCTCTGGAGCGCGGACAGGCTGACGAGGATCGGCTGCGCGACCTGTTCACCCGGTTCGAGTTCGGCACCTGGCTGGCCGAGATCGGGCCGGCCGAGGCGGAGGCCGACGAGGCGCGCACCGAGGTCGAGATCATCCGCGACGAAGCCGCCCTCGAGCGCTGGCTGAAGGCGCTGCGCGCTGCCGGGCGCTTCGCGCTGGACTCGGAGACCACGTCCCGCGACCCGATGCGGGCGCAACTGGTCGGGATCTCGTTCGCGCATCAAGCGGGCAAAGCCGCGTACGTGCCGCTGACCCATAGCGGCCCCGACGCCGGAACCCAACTGCCGGTGGAGACGGTGCTGAAGGGCCTCAAGCCGCTGCTGGAAGATCCTGAAATCGAGCTGATCGGCCAGCACTTCAAGTACGATGCGATCGTGCTCGCGCGGCACGGGATTCAGGTGCCGGGCTGGCGCTTCGACACGATGCTGGAGTCCTACGTGCTCGACGCTGCCGGCAACCGCCACGACCTCGATTCGCTCGCCGCGCGTCATCTCGGGCGCAAGACCACGACCTACGAGGAGGTCGCCGGCAAGGGTGCCAAGGAGATCCCGTTTGCCGAGGTGGCGGTCGACGAAGCGGCCGCGTACGCGGGGGAGGACGCCGCCGTCACGCTGGCCGTGCACCAGGTGCTGTGGCCCAAGCTCGAAGCCGACGAGCCGCTCAAGCGGGTGTTTCAGACCATCGAGATGCCGCTGGCCCCGGTGCTGGCGCGGATGGAGCGCCGTGGAGTGCTGGTCGACGACAAGCTCCTGAACGAACTGAGCCGCGAGTTCGCCGAGCGCATGAGCGCGATCGAGGCCGAGGCCTTTGAGGTCGCCGGGCGGGAGTTCAATCTCGGCTCGCCGAAGCAGCTGCAGGAACTCCTGTTCGAGGAACAGAACCTGCCGGTGATCCGCAAGACCCCGAAGGGCCAGCCGTCGACCGCCGAGGACGTGCTCGAGCAGCTGGCGCGCAAGTATCCGCTGCCGCGCCTGATCATGGACCACCGCCAGCTCGCGAAGCTCAAATCGACCTACACCGACAAGCTGCCGGCCCAGATCGACCCCGACAGCGGCCGCATCCACACCTCGTACCACCAGGCGGTGGCGGCCACCGGGCGGCTGTCGTCCAACGACCCGAACCTTCAGAACATCCCGATCCGCACCGCCGAGGGGCGGCGTATCCGGGAGGCGTTCATCGCCCGCCGCGGGTACCGGCTGCTGGCCGCGGACTACTCCCAGATCGAGCTGCGGATCATGGCGCATCTGTCCGCTGACGAGGGCCTCGCCAAAGCCTTCCGCGACGAGCGCGACATCCACGCCGCGACCGCCGCGGAGGTGTTCGGGGCCGAGTTGGAGAACGTTACCGCGGACCAGCGGCGCGCCGCCAAGGCGATCAATTTCGGGCTGATCTACGGGATGTCGGCGTTCGGGCTCGGGCGCCAGCTCGACATCGAACGGGCCCAGGCGCAGGAGTATATCGACCGCTATTTCAGCCGTTACCCCGGGGTCAAGGCATACATGAAGAAAACCCGCGAAAAGGCGCATGCCAAGGGCTTCGTCGAGACGCTTTACGGGCGTCGTTTGAAGCTCCCGAACATCGGCTCGCGCAACTACCAGCAGCGCCAGGCCGCCGAGCGCGCGGCGATCAACGCGCCGATGCAGGGCACCGCCGCCGACATCATCAAGCGGGCGATGATCGAGGTCGATCGCTGGCTGGAGAACCAATACCGTGACGACGCGCTGATGCTGATGCAGGTCCACGACGAGCTGGTGCTGGAGGTGCGCTCAGGAATGGTGGAAGAGGTCGCGGCCGGGATCAGGAAGCGGATGGCCACGGCGGCCGAGCTGAGCGTGCCCCTGGTGGTCGATATCGGTCACGGCAGCAACTGGAACGAGGCGCATTGAATCCTCTAAGCAACTGATTCGATTGATAAAAGCCCCCATCTCCGACGCCACTCTCCCCACTTCGTCGCAGCGGCGGGCCCCGGGTAGCCGCCTGGGCTGAAAAAATCTCTTCTCAAAACAGACTATTACTGAAACGGCGATGCTTTCCATGCATCGCTTGTGAAACCTTTTTTGCCCGATTCGGTCTTAGTACGTAAGCCGCAAGGCTTGGCTCACCGCCCTCCCTGAGTGAGTCTCGGAAACGGCGTCCCCAAGTCCGTTTCCTTCTTCGCCCCTGGGGGTTGCCCCCTTACCCCCAGGGGCCCTTACAACCTCTTCTGTCTTCGATCTGGCGTGGGTCCGGCCTTCGACACTCGCTTCTTTCGCTACGCGAAAACCGCTCGCATCTCCGGCCTGGCGACTCTTCTTCCAGGGCGGTTGATGCCTGTCTTCGATCTGGCGTGGGTCCGGCAAACCGATCTCGACCTACCACGGATGCGGTATTTACGGATGCCTCAATAGTGGTATGGTTCCCCGCGCAGGGAGATCCGCCGGGGGGTGGGACCGGGACGCAATAGCGAATTACGGCGTTACCGGGCTGATCGGCAAACCAACAAGAATGACCATTCCTCGACACCGTGGATTCGCGCCCGGCGAAGCGAGGCCCGCGTGATGCCGCGCGGCAGCAGCAGTTCGCCGGAGGAGGGGCCATCGACGGGACCTTTGTTGCGCCAGGTCATCGACTCGGCGCTCGACGCGGTGATCGTGATCGACGAGGACAGCGAGGTCCTCGAGTGGAACGCCGCGGCGGAGGACGTGTTCGGGTGGCCGCGGAGCGAAGTGATCGGTCGCAGCCTGGTCGATCTGATCATCCCGGAGCCCCATCGAGCGGCCCACGTGCGCGGAATGGCGCATTTCCTCGCCACCGGCGAGGGACCGGTCCTGAACCGCCGGGTGGACATGACAGCGATTCGCAGGTCCGGGGAAGAGTTTCCGGTGGAACTCACGATCTGTCCGGTGCCCAACAATGGCGGCTGGACCTTCAGTGCGTTTCTGCGCGACATTACCGACCGGGTCCGAGCCGAGGCGGCCCGCCGAGAATTCGACGCCCGCCTGTTCCACGCGCAGAAACTCGAAAGCCTCGGCGTTCTCGCCGGCGGCATTGCGCATGACTTCAACAATCTGCTGATGGGGATCGTCGGGAATGCCTCTCTGGCGCTGGCGACGGTCTCGCCCGGCTCCCCGGGCCATACCGAGCTGGTGGGCATCGAAAAGACTGCCCGGCGTCTGACCGAGCTGTGCAAACAGATGCTGGCCTACTCGGGTCGCGGCGCCGTAGTGGTTCGACCCCTGGACATCGGTGCGCTGATTGCCGGGATGACTCCCTTGTTAGAGGTTTCGGTGTCCAAGAAGGCTCGTCTCGAATTCGAGCTCGCCGATGGGCTGCCGGCTGTTGAGGGTGACGCGTCGCAACTGACCCAGCTGTTGATGAATCTGATCGTGAATGCCTCCGAGGCGCTCGAGGATCGGAGCGGGAGCATCCGGATAGTGACCGGCGTAAGCGACTGTCCCCCGGAGCATCTGGCCGCGACTTCGGCGCACGAGCAACTTCCGCCAGGCCGCTACGTGTTCATCGAGGTCTCCGACACCGGCATTGGCATGCAGCAGGATGTTCTCGAGCGCGTGTTCGAGCCGTTCTTCACGACCAAGTTCGCGGGACGCGGCCTGGGTATGGCGGCCGCCCAGGGCATCGTGCGCAGCCATCAAGGAGCGATCCGCGTCGACAGTGAGCCGGGCAGCGGAACCCGCGTGAGGATCCTGCTCCCGGCCAGCGAGAAATCGCCCTCGACCATCCCGGCCGCGAGGGACTCCTCCGATGCGGTGGGTGATCGGGGCAAGGTGATGGTCGTCGATGACGAGCCGCTGGTATTGGACCTGGTGACGGAAATGCTCGAGCGGGCGGGCCTGCCGGTGCTCAAAGCCGCCAATGGACAGGCGGCGCTCGAGCTGGCCGCAAAGCACCAAGGCGAGCTGGGCCTGGTCCTGCTCGACATGACCATGCCTGGGATTTCGGGCGCGGAGACGTTTCGCGAACTGCGCCGGCTCAGCCCCGAGCTCCCGGTGATCCTGTCCAGCGGCTACAATGAGCAGGATGCGACACGTCACTTCGTCGATTGCGAGCAGGCCCGATTCATCCAGAAGCCGTACCGTTTCTCCGACCTGATCGACTTGGTACGACAGGTACTGGGCTGATTCGGGAAGACGCGTCCGCCCACGAACGAGTCGGTTGCGGGCCTGCATTCGGATCGCCGCCCGTGATGGAGGGTATTCCATGCCGAAGATGATCGTTGTTTTGTGCGCGAGCCTCGGCTTGATTGCGGCGTGCGCCCAACCAGGCAAGCGCCTCGAGGGAGAGGAACTGGACCTGGTCTTGAGGGAACAAAAGCTGGACTGCCCGATGACCAAGGCGCCGGTCTGCGTCGAGCGAATGGGCAAGCCGACGCACTGCTATTGCGCCTCACGCGACAGCCTCGAGTTGCTGCTGGAGCCGATGAAGCCGCCGACCGGAGCCGACTGGGAACGCCGCTAGTTGAGTTCCCGTAGCCAGTCGCGCGGTCGCAGGTAGTCCGCCAGGCGCGCCTCCGGGCTGTCCGGCTCGGGCCGCCAGTCGTAGGTCCAGCAAACCTTGGGCGGCAGCGACATCAGGATCGATTCTGTGCGCCCGCCGGACTGCAGGCCGAACAGCGTGCCACGGTCGTAGACCAGGTTGAACTCGACGTAGCGCCCGCGCCGAACGCGCTGGAACGCCACCTCGCGTTCGCCAAACGGCTGCTGGTGGCGACGCTCGACGATCGGAAGATACGCGGGGAGGTAGTGATCGCCCACCGCGCGCTGGAAGGCGAAGCAGCGTTCGAACGGCCACTCGTTCAAATCATCGAAGAACAGCCCGCCGATGCCGCGTGCCTCCCCGCGGTGCTTGAGATAGAAGTACTCGTCGCACCAGGCCTTGAAGCGTGGATAGACGTCCTCACCGAACGGGGCACACGCCTCGAGCGCGGCGCGATGCCAGTGCAGCACGTCCTCGTCGAACGGATAGCAAGGAGTCAGGTCGAAGCCGCCACCGAACCACCAGACCGGAGCCTCACCGGGCTTTTCGGCGACGAAGAAACGCACGTTCAGATGCGAGGTCGGCGCGTAGGGGTTGAGCGGGTGGCAGACTACCGACACTCCCATCGCGGTGAATGCGCGCCCCGCCAGTTCCGGGCGGCGCGCGCTGGCCGCCGGCGGCAGGCTGGCGCCGGTGACCCGGGAGAAATTGACGCCGGCTTTCTCGAACACGCGACCCCCCTCCAACACCCGGGTGTCGCCCCCGCCGCCTTCGTCGCGGTGCCAGGTCTCCCCTCCGAAACGGGTGCCGTCGAGCGCCTCGAACCCATCGCACAGTCGCTGCTGAAGGTCGGTCAGGTACTGCTCGACCGCGGCGATATCCAAGGTATGGTTCCTAGTGGCCTGTAACACTCATAGTGTTATTGGCTGCGTGATGGATCGGGCGCGAGGGCAAGGCGCGACGACGCGCAGTGGCAGGCCCCACGGGAGGAGGAGCAACGCCGCCATCGCGTTCGAGGCGCGCGCAGGCACTAATAATTTGAGTGTTACAGGCCACTAGGCCCTGATCACTCGCCCGCTGCGGGCGTCCACGATGCGGCTGGGCCGGTCTAGCCCCCCCAAGCGTCCGGTCATGACCGGCAGCGCGAAGTAGCGCCGCAGTTCCGCGTGGGTGCGCGCCGGCGCCCGGCCGGCGGGATTGGCGCTGGTGGAGACGATCGGGCCGCCGAACGCGAGCGCGAGCCGGGCCGCCGGCGGATGCGCGCTCACCCGGATCGCGACGCTGCCGTCGTCGGCGCACAACCAGGCCGGCGCCCGCGCGGCGTTGAACACCCAGGTCACCGGCCCGGGCCAGGTCTTCTCGGCCCGCCGCCACGCGAGCGGATCGCAATCGACCCAGGCGCGCACCTGATCCGGATGCCCGGCCAGCGCGATCAGACCCTTGTCCGCCGGGCGCCCTTTCAGGCGCAGGATTTCATCCACCGCGGCCTCGTTCCAAGGGTCGCAGCCGAGCCCGAACACCGCCTCGGTCGGGTAGGCCAACACCGAGCCTGAGCGCAGCAGCGTTACCGCTTCGGTCTGGGAAAGGGCGGAGGTCTGGGCGGCGGTCACGCCGATTTGCGGCCGCCGCCTTTCTTCTTCGCGCGCCGCCTGCGCTCGGGCGCGGCGGCGAGGATCTCCCGGCACTCGTCCAGCGTCAGCGACTCCGGCTCGCGGCCTTTCGGGATCCGGCCGTTCTTCTTGCCGTCGGTCACGTACGGTCCGTAGCGGCCGCGCAGGACCTTGATGTCGCTGCCTTCGAAAGCCTGGATGGTTTTGTTGGCGTCGGCCTTCTGCTTCTCGGCCACCAGCTCGAGCGCGCGCTCCAGCGGGATCGAATAGGGATCGTCTGGCGGATTGATCGAGACGAACTTGTTGCCGTAGCGGACGTAGGGCCCGTAGCGGCCGATGTTGACCGATACCGGCTTGCCGTCCGGTGTGAGGCCCAGCTCGCGCGGGAGCTTGAACAGCTCCAGCGCTTCTTCCAAGGTGATCGAGTCCATCTTCTGGCCGGGGCGCAGGCCCGCGAAGCGCGGTTTCTCGTCGTCGTCCTTGGTGCCGATCTGCACGTACGGGCCGTAACGGCCCATTCGCACCGACATCGGCTTGCCGCTCTCCGGGTCGGTGCCCAGTTCGCGCACCTGCAGCACGTCGGCGCGGGTCACCGACTCTTCCTTGTCCTTGACCAGCGCCGAAAACGGGTCCCAGAAACTGCGCAGCAGCGGCACCCAGTCGGTTTCGCCCCGCGACACCGCGTCGAGCTCGTCTTCGAGCCGGGCGGTGAAGTCGTAGTCCACGTAGCGGCTGAAATGCTCGGACAAGAACTTGCTGACCACCCGGCCGACGTCGGTCGGCACGAAGCGGCGGTTCTCCAGCTCCACGTATTCCCGGTTCATCAGCGTCTGGATGATCGCCGCGTAGGTCGACGGGCGGCCGATCCCGTATTCCTCCAGCGCCTTGACCAGGGTGGCCTCGGAATAGCGCGGCGGCGGCTCGGTGAAGTGCTGCTCGCTGCGGATCGCCGAGAGATTCACCCACTCGCCTTTTTCCAGTGGCGGCAGCTTGGGCGCAGCGGCCTTGTCCTCGCGCCGCTCGTCGTAGACCACCAGGAATCCGGGGTCGATCACGGTCGAGCCGCTGGCGCGGAAGCTCGTGCCCTCGCCGCACGGCAGGGTCACCGACACGACGTTGATCCGCGCCGGCTTCATCTGGCAGGCAACCGCGCGGTTCCAGATGAGCTGGTACAGGCGGTACTGATCGGAACTCAGATGCGCCTTGAGCGCCTGCGGGCGGTTGCGGGGGTCGGTCGGGCGAACCGCCTCGTGGGCTTCCTGCGCGTTTTTGGACTTGGTCTTGTAGAAGTTGGGTCGCTCCGGACGCTTGTCGGCGCCGTAGTCCTCGGCGATCACCGCGCGCAGGTCGTCCAACGCCTCGCTCGACAGCGACACCGAGTCGGTCCGCATGTAGGTGATCAGGCCCTGGGTCTGACCGCCGATGTCGATCCCCTCGTAGAGCTGCTGGGCCACCCGCATGGCCTTCTGGGCCGAAAAGCGCAATTTGCGCACGGCCTCCTGCTGCAGCGTCGAGGTGATGAACGGCGGTGGTGGATGGCGCTTGCGCTCGCGGCTGGTCAGGTCCGAGACCTGTAGCCGCCCGCCGGCGGCTTCGATCAGTTCCTCGCGAATCGCCTTGGCCTGATCCTCGTTGCCGATGTCGAACTGGTCCAGCTTGCTGCCGCGGTACTCCACCAGCTTGGACGTGAACGGCTGCTCTTCCTTTTCCAGATCGGCCTCGATGGTCCAGTATTCGCGCGACTCGAACCGCTCGATCTCCTCCTCGCGCTCGACGATCATGCGCAGCGCCGGCGTCTGCACCCGACCGGCCGACAGCCCGCGCCGGACCTTCTTCCACAACAGCGGCGACAGGTTGAAACCGACCAGGTAATCCAGTGCGCGGCGCGCCTGCTGGGCGTTGACCAGGTCCATCGAGATGTCGCGCGGCTCCGCGACCGCCTGCTTGATCGCGCGCGGGGTGATCTCGCCGAACACCACCCGATGGACCTTCTTGCTGTCGAGGACGCCGCGTTCTTTGAGCAGTTCGTAGACGTGCCACGAAATCGCCTCGCCCTCGCGGTCGAGGTCGGTTGCCAGGTAGATCGCATCGGCCTTGCGGGTGGCCTTGGCGATGGCGTCGACGTGGCGAGCGTTCTTGTCGATGACCTCGTAGTTCATCGCGAAATCGCTGGCCGTATCGACCGCGCCGTCGCGCGGCACCAGGTCGCGGACGTGGCCGTAGGACGCCATCACGATGAAATCCTTGCCCAGGTATTTGTTGATCGTCCGGGCTTTGGCGGGCGACTCGACGATGAGCAGATTGGCAGACATCAGATTTTCAGGTCAGCGAGAGCGGGAACGAACGCGAATCAGTGATGCGACTCGGGGTGGTTGTCGAAAATGTAGTTTTCCATCCATGCGTAGTTGGCCTCCTGGCCGGGCTGGTTGAACAGCACCATCAATACGATCCATTTCAGGTCTTCCAAGTCGACCTCATCGGTTTCCAGCGCCATGACCCGGTCGATGACCAGCTCGCGACGCGCCGAGTCCAGTACGCCGGCGTTTTCGAGAAAGGTCAGAAACCCCCGGCATTCGGTGTCCAGGCGCTCGTGCTCGAACTCGGTATACACACGCACCGGACCGTCGCAGTGGCGCGGCGTCTGGGGCAGCCGGCTCTGGCTCGCCAGCCCGTCGAGCCAGTCGAAGGCCTTGCTGATCTCGACCTGGCTGAAACCGGCTTCCACCAGGCTCGATTGCAGCGTTTCTCGGTCCGGATCCTGCTCCGGTTCGTCGTACATATAATTTTCAAAAAGGTACATGAGCACGTCCAGGACGTTTTCTTTCATCTGCTTTCCTCGCCGGTTCGGCTGTAAGACCCGCCCGGACCAGCCTCTACGAGGCCGCGCAATTCCAGTATCAGCAGCATGGAGGAAACGGCATCGGCCGTCAATCCGGTCGCCTCGACCAGCCCATCCACGGTGATCGGGTCATATCCCACCGCGTGCAGCAATCGCCGGTAATCGTCGTCCTCGGCTAGGTTGGGGCCGCCAGCCGGTGCTTCAATGGTTGCCGCAACCTCGGTCGCTGGCGGACGCTCCAGATCCTCGCGCGCTTCGCGCGCCAGCTCCCGCGCCCGCGGCGCGATCTCGGCGATCAAGTCGTCGGTGTCCTCGACCAGCTTGGCCCCCTGCTTGATCAGCCGGTGGCATCCGCGCGACAGCGGATTGTGGATCGAGCCGGGAATCGCAAACACGTCGCGCCCCTGCTCGATGGCCAGCCGCGCCGTGATCAGGCTGCCCGAATTGATCCCGGCCTCGACCACGAGCACGCCCAGGCTCAGGCCGCTGATGATCCGGTTGCGTCGGGGAAAGTGAAACCGCCTGGGCGGGGTGCCGGGAGGGAACTCCGAGACGAGGGCGCCGGCGGTGGCGATCCGCTGCGCCAGGTCGCGGTGCCGCGCGGGATAGACCTGATCGAGGCCGGTGGCAGCCACCGCCACCGTGGGTGCGCCCGCGTCCAGCGCCGCCTGGTGCGCCGCGCCGTCGATGCCCATCGCCAGCCCGCTGGTGATGGTCAGTCCCTCTCGCGCCAGCGCCATCGTAAACGCGCGGGCGTTGGCGAGCCCGCCCTGGGTCGGCTGGCGGCTGCCGACCACGGCCAGTTGGGGCAACCACAGCGCGGCCGGGTCGCCCACCACGAACAGCGCCGGCGGCGCGCCGGCGGTGGCCTTCAGTTGCGGCGGATAGTCGGGGTCGAAGCAGCTGATCAGCGCGTGTCCGGGTCGCTCCAGCCAGCGCGCGTCGCTGGCGATCAGCGCCTGATCAGGCGACTTCATGAAGTCGATCGCGGTCGCGGGCAGTCCATGCTCCTTCAGCCGCGCGCCGGGTGCGCCGATGAGCCCGGCGGGACCCGCGAACTCCTCGAGCAACGAATGAAGACGGGTGGTGCCGAGGCCCGGCGTCCGGACCAGAGTGAGCCATGCCGTCAGCTCGCTCGCGGTCATCTTCGAGCCAAACCCATAGAGTCGCAACCCCATCAGCGCGACGACCCGTGCCGGCGTCGCGTGTTCCTGGTTGAACTCATCTTAGCAGACCATCCGGCTCAGGCCGGATCGGCCCGAGAGCCACGGGCCCGGTATCGGCGGCGGATGCCTTGTGGGCAGCTTGCCTCGGCGCGGCGGGCTACGGCAGCTTCAGCGTGTCGAATACCTTGACCGGTCGGGTTCCGCGCATGATCAGGCCGTAGCTGATCCGCTCGTGGGCCTTGAAGATCATGATGTGCGACGTGTATTCGTCCGGCAGCTTGACGGTGGCCGCGCGCCGGCGTTTCGGCGAGAAATAGGTCTTGGTGTCCGAGCGGGGATACTTGACCTTGTCGCGCACCACCGGACCCGGTCGGTAGGTCGAAAACACGTGCCCGTGCTCGATGCCGTCGACCCGACCCTTGTTGATCGCCACCACCTGGCTCGGTCCCGAACCGAACAGCGCTCGGCTGAGCGCGATGATCTGGGCCGATTCGGGCACCGACGCGGGCGCATGGGGCACATACTCTAGATCGTAGTCAGCGGAGAATACCGGAATCACCAGGTCCCCCGGGGTGACCTCGCGGTCGCCGCTGGTCAGCAGCAGCGTGGTCGGGTCACCGACCTCGACCACCTGGCCGATGCCGGTCTGCAGCACCTCGTGGCCCAGCACCCGGATGTGGCGGGTGTAGCGGTTCATCACCACGTTTTCCCAGAAGCTGACCATACCGTCGCTGATCGAGGGCTCGGCCGGGTACTCCCACGGCTTGGTGTCGGGAATGTACTCGTCGGGGTCGTCCCACGGCAGCCCATGGGGCAGCTCGCGGAACACCACGGTCGGGCGGACGACGGCGTAGCTGTCACCGACCGCGGCGCCCTCGAGCCCGCGCACGTAGACGCGCTGGCCCGCGATCCCGTTCAGGTTCGCCTCTTCGATCGCCAACACGTAGGGCAGATCGTCGACCTCGTCCGGATCGAGAATCGTACGCTTGTCCAGGTAGTGGCGGATGTCCTGGAGGTTGATCGGCTCGATCGCGTCGGCCAGCGGGGTTCGGCGCGCGTGCGGCGACAGCTTGACCGTGCGCCGGACCGTCAGCCGGGGCTCGCCGTCGATGTAAACCAGCGTGATTTCATCGCCCGGATAAATCAGGTGCGGGTTTTCGATCTGCGGGTTGACCTGCCAGATTTCGGGCCACAGCCAGGGCTTGGCGAGGAAGCGCTCGGAGATATCCCACAGCGTGTCGCCCTTGACCACGACGTACCGATCGGGATGGTCGGATCTGAGCTCGACCTGCGCAAACGCACTTGCGCCACAGAGAATTCCCGCCAGAAATGCAAGTATCGGTTTAAACATGGCAGCCAATTAGTTGATTCTCCGAGGAGTTTAGTTTAGCGGAAAAACCGCCCTCAGCAAACAAATAGTATGCCTTATACTTTAAATTAGAGATCGCTGCACAAATATGAGAGCTGGTTCAAATTACTGATCATCGATGGCCTTACTAGAGATACTCGAATTCCCCGACCCCCGGCTCCGGACCAAAGCCAAGCCCGTGAGCCGGGTAGACGACGACGTCCGGCGGCTGGTCGAGGACATGCTCGAGACCATGTACGCGGCCCCCGGCATCGGGTTGGCCGCGACTCAGGTGAATGTGCATCGCCGGATTCTGGTCCTGGACGTCTCCGAGGAGCGCGACAGCCCGCTGTGCCTGATCAATCCGCAGATCCTGGAACGCGACGGCACCCAGATCTGCGAGGAAGGTTGTTTGTCGGTGCCGGGCATCTACGCCAAGGTCGAGCGGGCCGAATCCATCCGGGTCGCGGCGCTGGACCGGGCCGGCAAACGCCTCGAGTTCGAGGCCAGCGGTATGCTCGCGGTCTGTATCCAGCATGAGATGGATCACCTCGAAGGCAAGCTGTTCGTCGATTACCTGTCGCCGCTCAAGCGGGAGCGGGTCCGCAAGAAGCTGCTCAAGCAGCGGCGCACCGACAACGTCGCCTAGCAGCCTCGAAACCACCAAACCCCCAGGGAGCGCACGGTGAGGATCGTATTCGCCGGTACCCCGGAATTCGCGGTGCCCGCGCTCGCGGCGCTGATCGACG
>JBFJNB010000014.1:0-14113 GCA_041633655.1 Lysobacterales bacterium
ACGCGGAACTCGGCCGGGCTCCGAAGTCGCGGATGGGCATCGTCGCCGGCTACCGACAGGCACTCGAGGCCGCCCGCCAGTACCGCCAGGACGCCGCGAAACGGGGCGATGACGAACCCCCGCCGCGCGCCGAACCGGAAGCCGCCGCCATCGCCGCGGCGATCGACGGCCAGGTGCGCGTGCACTTTCACTGCTACCGCGCGGACGACATGGCCATCGCGCTGGATGTCGCCCGCGAGTTCGGCCTCCCGATCACCGCGTTCCACCACGCCTCGGAGGCCTACAAGATCCCGCAGCTGCTGGTGCGGCACGGGGTCTGCGCGGTCGTGTTTTCGAACTGGTGGGGCTTCAAGATGGAGAACTACGACGCGATCCGGGAGAACGCGGCGTTCGTCCACGCCGCCGGGGGCTGCGTGGCGCTGCATTCGGATTCGGCGACCACCGGGCAGCGTCTGAACCTCGAGGCAGCCAAGGCGATGGCCGCCGGGCAGCAGGCCGGGCTCGCCATTGCACCGGAAGTCGCGATTCGCTGGATCACGCTCAATCCGGCGCGAATCCTCGGACTGGACGATCGGATCGGGTCGCTGGAGCCGGGCAAGAACGCCGACGTCGTGGTCTGGTCCGGCGACCCGTTCAGCGTCTATACGAAGGCCGACCTGGTGTTCATCGACGGCGCGCTGCGGTTCGACCGTCACGATCCCACGACGTGGCCGGTAGCGGATTTCGATCTCGGGCAGCCGGCCTGGCAGGAGAAACCATGATCGCGCGCCGGACCCTGATCGGCCTGGTTTCCGCGCTGGCTTTGTGGTCCGCCCCGGCGCCGGCTCAAACGGGAGCGGACGTCGTCGCGATCGTCGATGCCGACGCGCATACGATGTCCGCCGCGGGCCGCGTGACCGGCGCGACCATTCTGATCCGCGGCGGCCGGATCGTCGCACTCGGCCCCGACGTCGAGGTGCCGGACGGAGCCCGGGTCATCGACGCGGCGGGCGGCCCGGTCACGCCGGGCCTGATCTCCTCGGCCACCCACCTCGGCCTGGTCGAGGTCAGTTCGGCTCAGGACACGGTCGACCGGTCCGGGTCGGGCGGCCGGCTGGGCGCCGCGTTCGACGTCAGCCGCGGGCTCAATTTCAATTCGACCCTGATCCCGATCGCGCGCGCCGACGGGCTGACCCACGGCGTCGTGATCCCGGCCGACTCGGCGGGAGCGCCGTTTGCCGGCAGCGGCGCGCTGATCAACGTGGGGGAGGGAACCGACCTGCTGGAGCGCGCGTCGATCGCCTCGTTCGCGACCGTGACCGGCGAGACGACCGGTGGCGCCGGACAGTCCCGAAGCGCCGAATGGATCATCCTTGAGCAGGCCCTGGCGGCGGCGGGTGCGCTGGACAATCGCCGTCCGCGCGACGCCGGGTCGCTCGAGGACCATCTCGACTGGCTGAACCTGCTGGCGTTACGGCCGTTGCTCTCGGGCGCGATGCCGCTGGTGATCCGGGCAAAGCGGGAATCGGACCTTCGCCAGGCGGCCGCGCTGGGCGCCCGGCTCGGGATCCGGGTGATCGTGCTGGACGGCGAACAGGCCTGGCGTGCGGCTGACCTGCTGGCGGCGCGCGGGGTGGCGGTGATCCTCGATCCGACCGCCAACCTGCCGGTGCGTTTCGACGAGATCGGGTCGCGGCTGGACAATGCCGCGCTCCTGCACCGGGCCGGCGTGGCGATCGGATTCTACGTCTCGGGACTGAACATGAGTCACAACGTGGGCCAGGAGTTGCGCCTGAACGCCGGCGTCGCGGTCGCCAACGGCCTTCCCTGGGAGGCTGCGCTCGAGGCCGTGACCGCCGGTGCGGCCCGGATCTGGGGCATCGCCGATCACGCCGGCGCGCTGGAGCCGGGCCGCGCCGCCGACCTCGTGGTCTGGAGCGGGGATCCGTTCGAAGTGACGACCTGGCCGGTGGCGGTGCTGGTCGACGGCGCGGTGGTCTCGCTGGAAACGCGCCAGAAGCGGCTGCGCGAGCGCTACTTGCCGGCCGCCGCGGAGGGGCAGCACTGATCTACGCGGCGCCACTCCGCCGGTTGGGTGTCGCGCTGGCGTTGTTGGTGACGATGGCGGCGGCGGGCGCGGATCTGCCGCTGGAGCCTTCGCGCACGATCGAATTCGAGACCCGCGAGGGGACCTGGATCTCGGTCGACGTCTCGCCGGACGGCAGCACGCTGGTGTTCGATCTGCTGGGCGACCTCTACCTGCTCGACATCGGGGGCGGGCAGGCGCGCGCGATCACGCGCGGCCTGGCGTTCGACACCCAGCCGGCGTTTTCGCCCGACGGCGCGGAGATCCTGTTCGTCAGCGACGTCTCCGGCGCCGAGAATTTCTGGGTCATGTCCACCGACGGCAGCGCGTCGCGTCAGGTCTCGTCCAACGTCGACGTGCGCATGTTCGCCTCGCCGGCCTGGTCGGCGGACGGTCGGACCGTGTTCGGCTCGGTGTTCCGGCCGGATCTCGGCGCCTACGAACTCTGGTCGTTCGACGCGGCCGGCGGCCAGCCGGGCGAACGGCTGGTGCCGGTAAAAACCGAGCCCGACCAGCCGCGCGACACCTGGGTCAGCTCGCTCGGCGCGGCTGCATCGGCGGACGGACGGTTCCTGTACTTCGCGCAGCATCGCGGCGGTCTCGACGCCGAGATTCCTGCCTGGACCGTGCAGAGGCTGGATCTCGCGAGCGGTACCATCGAACCGGTCATCCAGCCGGCCGAGCGCCGCCGCCGAGACGGTCCCGCCGGCAGTTATTTCAGGCCGGTCCCGTCTCCCGAAGGGCGTGCCCTGGTCTACGCGACCCGCGAGCGCGCGCGCACGGTGCTGCGGCTGCGCGACCTCGAAACCGGCCGCGACCGGCGCCTGGTCGGTCCGGTGCAGCGCGACCAGCTCCAGGCCCTGACCAGCGTCCAGGACCTGCTGCCCCGCTACGCGTTCACCGCGGACGGAAAATCGCTGATCTACAGCGAGGACAACGGCCTGCGGCGGCTTCATCTGGACGACGGCCGCATCGAGGAAATCCCGTTTCGCGCCGCGATCTCGGTGGGCCTCGGGCCCGACCTGCGAATCGACATCGAACAGGAGACCGGCCCGGTGCGCGCGCGGCTGATCCAGACCCCGGTGGTTTCGCCGGATGGCTTGCGGCTGGCGTTCTCGGCGCTGGGACGCATTTACCTCCAGTCTCTGCTGGATGAGAGCGAGCCCGAGCCACTGGTCGAGCTCCCGCTGGGACAGTTCCACCCGTCCTGGTCGCCCGACGGCAGCCGGATCGCATTCGTGACCTGGAGCGGCAGCGACGCGGGACAGGTCTGGGTCGCCTCGATGGACCGCGGGTCTCCGCCGCGGCGCGTCACCGAACGGGCGGACCTGTACGAATGGCCGGCGTTCACGCCGGATGGCCGCGCGCTGCTGGTGCAGCGCTCGCGCCACGTCGACCGAATGCACCGGTACCTCGAATTCGGCGCGCTGCGCGAGGCGGAACTGATCCGGGTCGATCTGGCCGACGGCTCGGTCGGGTCGCTGGCCGCCGGCGAAATGGGCGGGCGCCCGCAGCCGCTGGCGGGAGGTCGCGAGGTGGCGATAAATCTCTCCGGCGAACTGGCGGCGGTGGATCTGGCCACCGGCGAACGCCGCCGGCTGGTCGCGGCCCGGGGACACGGCTGGTACTTCGCCGAGGGACCGGCCCGGATCGAGGAACTGGCGATCAGCCCCGATGGCAGCCAGGTGCTGGCGCGCGACCTGGCCCAGCAGCTTTATTTGTTCCCGATGCCCGCGGTCTCGGGCGATGCGGGCGCCGAAGACGCGCTTGGCACGGTCGATCTGACCGATCCGGCGACGGTACACCAGCAGGTAACGCGGACCGGCGCGGACTTCTTCGGCTGGGCCGACGATGGACGCACGATCACCTGGGCGCTGGGCTCGACCTGGTACCGGTGTGCACTGCAGCCGCTGCGCAATGGCCGCTCGTCGCTCGAGCGGAACGAAGCACCGCTGCCGGAGTTAGGGTGCCTGGAACCCGAGGCATTCGGCATCCGGGTCGAGGTCCCGCGCGATCGCCCGGTCGGCGATGTCGTGCTTCGCGGCGCCACCGTGATCACGATGGCCGGCGACGAAGTGATCGTCAACGCGGACCTGCACGTGGCCGGCGACCGGATCGCGGCGATCGGCCCCCGGGGCCAGGTGCCGATTCCGAACGGCGCCAGAGTCTTGTCGGCCGAGGGCGCCTTCATCGTGCCGGGCTTTACCGATACCCACGACCATCTGGCCGATATTCGCCGCGGTATGGTGGATCTGGCGAGCTGGGGCGCCGCGGCCAATCTGGCCTATGGGGTCACGACCGCGTTCGATCCCTCGCCGCTCAGCATCGACATGCTGGTTTACGAGGACCTGGTCGACGCCGGCATGATCGTTGGCTCGCGCATTCACTCCACCGGGCCGGCGATTTTTTCGTTCCACGACTTCCGCTCGGAGGACGAAGTCGGCGAGGTGCTGCTGCGTTACCGCGACCACTACCGCACCCGCAACCTCAAGATGTACCGTACCGGCAACCGCCGGGTGCGGCAGTGGGTGGCGATGAAGGCGCACGAGCTGGGCCTGATGCCGACCACCGAGGGGGCGCTCGCGATGAAGCTGGGCCTGACCCAGGTGCTGGACGGATTCGCCGGCCACGAGCACGAGCTGGTTGCCCAGCCGCTGGGCCGCGACGTGGTCGAGCTGATGGCGCGCAGCGGGGTCGCCTACAGCCCCACGCTGATCATCAGCGCCGGTCCCGATGCGGAGCAGTATTTCATCGCTCGGGACGATCCGGCCAACGATCCGAAGCTCGCCCGGTTCTGGCCGTCCCACGTGATCGGCCTGAAGCTGCGCCACGCGTCCTGGCATACCTTCGAGGAATATTCGTTCCCGGGCGCCGCCGCGGACGCCGCGAAGATCCTGCGCGCGGGCGGCACCATCGGCGTCGGCTCGCACGGCAACGCGCCCGGCGTGGGCTTCCACTGGGAAATGCAGGCGCTGGCGATGGGCGGCATGACGCCGGCCGAGGTACTGCGCGCCGCGACTTTGCTGTCGGCCCGCGCGATCGGCCGCGGCGACGAATTCGGAAGCCTGGAACCGGGCAAGTACGCCGATCTGGTGGTGCTCGATCGCGATCCGCGCGCCGACATCGCCAATACGCTTTCGATCCGCCGGGTCATGAAGAACGGTCGCCTTTACGACGGCGACACCCTGGATGAAATCTGGCCGCGGCGACGCGCGTTTCCCCGGCCGCAGTCCGCAGAGGAACCAAGCGAATGAAACGACGAGAATTCCTGACCGCCGGGCTGGCCGCGACCCTGCTGCCGCGATTCTCGCTGGGCGGCACCGGCCACCTCGATACCGCGTATCTCAACGCATCCGTCTGGACCGGCACGCCCGGCGCCGCGCGATCCGACGCGCTGGGCGTCGCCGGCAACCGGATCGCCGCGCTCGGCGCCGAGGCGGTGCGGGCCGCGATCGGGCCGCGGACAAAGATCGTCGACCTCGGCGGGGCCTTCGTCGTGCCGGGCTTCATCGACAACCACACCCATTTCCTGCGCGCATCCCAAGGGCTGTCGCAGGCCGATCTGCGGCTGGCCGCCTCGCGCGAGGAACTGGTGGAGATGATCGCCGCGTCCGCGGGTCGCCTCGCCGACGGGCAGTGGCTCGAGGGCGGCAACTGGGACGAGCAGCGCTGGGGCGGGGAACTGCCGACGCGGCACTGGATCGACGCGGTCACTCCGGATACCCCGGTCGCGGTCGTGCGCACCGATCAGCACATGATGCTGCTGAACACGCTGGCCCTGAAGCTGGCCGGCATCGATCGCGGCACCGTCGCCCCGCCGGGCGGGCTGATCCTGCGCGACGACGACGGCGAACCCACCGGGATCGTCAAGGACACCGCCATGGACTTGGTGGTGCGCGTGATTCCGGAGCCGACCGCGGCGCAGATCGACTCGGCGATCCAGGCCGGGATCGAATACGGTCTCGGTCTCGGCGTGACCCAGGTGCACATCAAGGAACTCGATTGGGTCACCCACCACTCGCTGCGTCGCCTGCGCGCGCGCGGCGAGACCGGCATGCGGTTCTACTCCTACGTGCCGTTGCCGGACTGGGAGCAGCTCGACGCGCTGGTTCGCGAGGAAGGCCGGGGCGACGACTGGGTCCGCTGGGGCGGGCTGAAGGGCCTCGTCGACGGCTCGCTGGGATCCCGCACCGCGCTGTTCCACGAGCCCTATACCGATGCGCCCGACACGCGCGGACTCACGGTCGTGGAGCTCGACGAGCTGCGGCGCTGGATCGAAGCCGGCGACCGCCACGGGCATCAGCTCGCGGTCCACGCGATCGGGGACGAGGCCAACGAGCTGCTGCTGGACATGTTCGCGGCGACCATCGAAAAAAACGGCAAGCGCGACCGGAGATTTCTCATCGAGCACGCGCAGCACGTCGCGCCGGAACAGATCGCGCGGTTCGGCGAACTTGGCGTCGTCCCGTCGATGCAGCCGTTCCACGCGATCGACGATGGCCGCTGGGCGGTCAAGCGGATCGGACCGGAGCGGCTGCGCGGGACCTATGCCTTCCGATCGCTGCTTGACGCCGGCGCCGAGTTGAGCTTCGGCTCCGATTGGCCGGTGGCCCCGTTGAACCCGCTGACCGGAGTCGAGGCGGCGCTGCGCGCCTACACCGTTGCCAACGCCTATGCCGGGTTTCAGGACGACCGGCTGGGGCGGCTCGCGCCGGGCATGATCGCCGACTTCGTGGTGCTGGCCGAGGATCTGTTCGCGATCGACCCGGCGCGGCTGGCGCAGGTCCCGGTGCGGTGCACCGTGGTCGATGGCCGGGTGCGCTACCAGGCCTAGCCATTCACTGCGAGCGGTATTTGCTGGGCGACACCCCGAAGGTCCGCTGAAACGCGGCCGAGAATGCGCTCGGGCTGGCGTAGCCGATTTCGTATGCCGTCGCGGTAATCGAACGACCGTCCTCGATCATCGACAGGGCCTCCATCAGGCGAACCTGCTGTCGCCAAACCGCGAAACTCATCCCGGTTTCGTGGCGGAACAGACGGGTAAACGCGCGCCGGCTCATGCACGCCGCGGCCGCGGCCCCGTCGAGATCCGCGGCGTTGGCGACGTTCTCGGTAATCAGCCGGCAGGCGCGGATGAGCCGGCGGTCGCTCGGCATTCGCACCTGGTAAGGCGCGTGCGGCATGCGCCAGATCTCTCGCAGCAGCAGCCGCACGATCAGTTCCTGGCGCTCGTCCATCGGCGTCGCGGTGTCGAAATCGACGACCTCGATGATCAGCGCCTGCAGAAACGCCGACACCTCGACCAGCCGGCACGGACCCTGCCCGCCGCGCTGCATCTTGGGATCGATGTACAGCGTGCGCAGCGAAACCCGGCTGCGGCAGGAGACCTCGTGCGGCAGGCCGGCGTCGAGCCACAGCGCGCGCTGGGGCGGAACGGCATAGCTGGCCCGACCGGTGAACACCGTCATCACGCCGGCGCAGGCGTACAGCAGTTGCGCCCGGTGGTGGCTGTGTTCGGGATCGACGAAGCCGGCCGGGTACTCGTCCTTCAGCCCGATCACGGGTCGGGACGACAGCACGTAGTCTGAGCTGCGCTTCGGCTGGAACGCCTGCGCGCCGCCGGGATGTCGGCCGGTTGAAGGCTCGGTCATCGACTGGTGGCCTGGTCGCGACGATTTTCGTGAAATCTTCGTACGCTAGCATGACCGTCCTTGGTTTCCGGCGTCAAATCCGCGCCCGGAGCCGCGCGCCCGGACCACCGAGGGTTCCGTTCTGTCGCTGAGCGCCCCAGTGCTTCGCGGCGGTACCGGGTATGGCCCGCGCTCGATAAAGGATGGCCCCTTCTCTGAATCGGTGACCCCGACGCTGCGCTATATATGATCCGCCCCAATCCGAGTCCGCTCAGGCGAGCCGCACAACGAGGAGATCTGGTCATGAACCCATTCACCCCCGACGCGAGAGTGTCTGCCCGGGCAATGCCCGCGGTGCAGGTCGTATTCCTGGTCCTGGCCTTTGTGTTCGCCAGTGCCGCGTTCGCGCAGCCGCAGGCAACCGACGAGGCCGAGGATGAACGCCCGATGGAGGAGATCATCGTGACCGCCGACGGGTCGCAGGTGGAGCTTTCGCCGGAATACGCCGGCGGGCAGGTCGCGCGCGGCGGCCGGATGGGGATGCTGGGCAACATGGACATGATGGACACGCCGTTCACCAGCATGAACTACACCGCCGACTTCATCCTCGACCAGCAGGCCGAGGGCGTTGGCGACGTGCTGTTGAACGACCCGGTGGTGCGGGTCGCGCGCGGATTCGGGAACTTCCAGGAGGTGTTCATCATCCGTGGATTCCCGGCGTTCTCCGACGACATGACCTACAACGGGATCTACGGGATCCTACCGCGCCAGTTCGTGGCGGCGGAGTTCCTGGAGCGGGTGGAGCTGTTCCGGGGCGCCAACTCTTTCATCAACGGCGCCGCGCCCGGCGGAAGCAACGTCGGCGGGGCGGTGAACCTGGTGCCGAAGCGGGCGCCGGAAGAAGGGCTGAGTCGGCTGACCCTCGGATACGAGATCGATTCGCACCTGTATGGGGCGCTGGACGTGGGCCGGCGCTTCGGTTTCGCCAGCGCGCACGGGGTTCGGGTCAATCTGGCGGGCCGCTCGGGTGATACCTCGGTCGACGATCAGGACCGGGGGCTCACGGTATTCGGCCTGGGCTACGACTACAGCGGCGAGCGGCTGCGCTTGTCGGCGGACCTGGGCTACCAGGATCACCACATCGATTCACCGCGCCCCAGCGTGACCCCGTTCGGGGGCATCCCGGAGCCGCCCGATGCATCGTCGAACTTCGCCCAGCCGTGGACCGAGACCGACGAGGAGCAACTGTTCGCGGTGGTGCGGGGTGAGTACGACTTCAGCGATTCGGTCAGCTTATGGGTCGCGGCCGGGCTGCGCGACGGCGAGGAGTTCAACGTGCTGTCCAATCCGAACGCTTTTCCGGACGGCTCGACGTCGGCGTTCCGGTTCGACAACTTCCGCCAGGACGACATCTTTTCGGCCGACGCCGGGATCCGATTCGAATTCCAGACCGGCAGCGTCGGGCATCGGGTGATCGCGTCGGTCTCGGACTTTTCGATTGAGTCCAAGAACGCGTTCGCGTTTTCGGATTTCGGCGGCTACGCCAACGACCTGTACAACCCGTTCCCGGTGCCGCCGCCGCCCCCGACGGCGTTCATCGGCGGCGACCTGAGCGATCCGCACGTCACCTTCGAGACCGACACCACCAGTCTCGCGATCGCCGACATCATCTCGTTTCACGACGACCGGGTGCTGCTGACGGTCGGGTTGCGGGACCAGAACATCGAGATGCGCTCGTTCGACTTCAATACCGGGGCGCTGGGTGACGACTACGACGAGAGCCGCACCACACCGGTGGTGGGTCTGGTGATCCGCCAGGGAGAGCGGTTCTCCTATTACGGCAATTACGCCGAAGCCCTGCTGCCGGGCAGGATTGCGCCGGCGTTTTTCGGCTTCCAGCCGGTGCAAAACGTGGGTCAAGTGTTCCGGCCCTACCAGTCCGAGCAGTACGAGATCGGGGTGAAGTACGACGGTGGCGATTTCGGCGGTGTTTTGTCGTGGTTCGAGTTGAGCCAGCCCAATGAGATCGTCGAAAACGGCATCTTTTCGCCGTCCGGGGAGACCCGCAACCGGGGCATCGAACTGACCCTGTTCGGTCAGCCAACCGATTCGCTGCGGCTGCTGGGCGGGCTCACCCTGCTCGATTCCGAGATCACTCAATCGGCGAATGGGCTGCTGAACGGCAACGACGCGGTCGGCAAGCCGGACACGCAGATCAACGTGAACGCCGAATGGGACGTTGCGGGCGTGCCCGGGCTGACGCTCGACGGTCGGATCATCCACACCTCGTCGCAGTGGGCCGACGGCGGCAACACCCTGAAGGTCCCGTCGTGGACCCGGCTGGATCTCGGGGTCAGGTATCTGGCGCAGATCGCCGAGCGCCCGGTGGTGCTGCGGGCGCGGCTGGACAACGTGACCGACGAGGACGACTGGATTTCGGTTGGCGGCTTTCCGGGCGCCAACTACATGGTCCTGGGCAATCCGCTGACCTTTTCGGTCTCCGCGTCGATGGAATTCTAGCGACCGAAGCCAGCCGGATGAGCGCAGGGACGCCGATCCAGTCCGATTGCGGCGAACTCGATCCGCAGATCCGGGCGTTCGCCGAGGCGGTGCTGGCGGCATACGAGCGCCACGGCACCGACGCACCGGTGCCGCTGGAGCGGGCGCGCGCGATCGCCGAGGAGGTGCGCCGACCCTGGGCCCGGGGCGGCCCGGAGATGGCTCGGATCGAGGAGTTTCGGGTGCCGACCGGCAGCCACAGGGTGCGCGTCCGGCTGTACGAGCCTCATGGCGCCGTCGACGGCCCGGCGCTGATCTACCTGCATGGCGGCGGCTGGACGCTGTTCAGCCTGAACACCCACGACCGGCTGATGCGGGAATACGCGCATCGCGGCGCAATGCGCGTTTTGGGGATCGACTACAGCCTGGCGCCCGAACACCGGTTTCCGGATCAGCTCGAGGAGTGTGCCGCGGTGATCGGCTGGCTGGGCGACGACGGGGGCAATCCGTGGATCGACCCGTCCCGGGTCGCCATCGGCGGCGACTCCGCGGGCGCCAACCTGGCGCTGTGCACCTGCTTGCTGCTGCGCGATCGATCGCACCCGTTGCCGCCCGTGGGGATGCTGCTGAACTATGGCGCGTTCGACGCTCGGGCGCTGGACGCGCCCGCCGACGTCACCACGCCGACCGACTTCACGCTGACCCACTCCGAAATGCGGATGTTCTGGATGAACTATCTGCGCTCGACGCGGGATCGCGACGAACCGCTCGCGAATCCGGCGGTGGCCGATCTTCGCGGGCTGCCCCCGGCCTGCCTGGTGATCGCCGAGCGCGATGTCCTGCTGGAGGAGAACCTGTCGATGGCGCGGCGCCTGAAATCCGCCGGCGTCGAGGTCACCGCGAAGATCTATCCCGGCACCACCCACAGCTTCCTGGAGGCCGTCTCGGTCGCGCAGGTGGCGGCTTGCGCGCTGCAGGAGTCGGCGGACTGGCTGCGCACAGTACTGGCGCGGTAGCGCTGGAAAGACCGAACCCTGATGGCTTCCAGGCTGCGTGGAATCGTTTCATCCACAGCAAGGGCCGCGTGCCCGCGGAGAGTATCTATGCAGATGAAAATCACTGGCGCGGCCTTCGCCGCGATGTTATCCCTGGCCGCCAACGGCTGGGCCACCGGCCTGGCGACCTGTGACACCGGACCGAGGGAGGGTTGGCAGTCCCCGGAGACGCTGAAACAGATCCTGATCGAGAAGGGCTGGGAGGTGCGGCGCATCAAGGAGGACGGCGGCTGCTACGAGGTCTACGCGCTGACCGACCAGGGCGAGCGCGTGGAAGCGTATTTCCATCCCGAAACCCTCGAGCCTGTGCCGGTCGAGCACGACGAGGAGGAGTGAGCTCGACGGAGTCCCGGCGGGCCCGTATCTGGGACCCGCTGGTACGCCTGCTGCACTGGTCGCTGGTCGGGACCTTCGCCGCCGCCTGGTGGACCCGGCACAGCCCGGGCGGGGTCCATGAATGGCTGGGCTACGCGGTACTTTCCGTCGTGGCCCTGCGGCTTTGCTGGGGTTTCGTGGGCACGCGCCATGCGCGCTTTGCGCAGTTCGTCCGATCGCCGGGTGCCACGCTCGCCTACGCGAGGTCCCTGATCCGCCCTAACCCGCCTCGCTACCTCGGCCACAATCCGCTGGGCGCCTGGATGATCGTGGCTCTGATCGTCACGACCCTGGTGATCTGCGCCAGCGGCTGGCTCTACACGACCGACCGTTACTGGGGGGTGGAATGGGTCGACAACGTCCACCGCAGGTCGACCAACTTCGGCCTGGTGCTGGTCGCCCTGCACATCGCCGGCGTCGTCGTCACCTCGATTCAGGAGCGCGAGAACCTGGTCGCCTCGATGATCCACGGCAACAAGCGCCCGGCCGCGCCGGACGACGTTGCCTGAAGGATCAACCCGCGATCAGTCCGGGTGGCAGTTCGGCGAGCAGTACCTGTAGCAGTTCGTCGGCCTGCGCCCAGTCGCAGTACCAGATCTTGGAGGTGATGTTCTCGGGGACGTCGCGCTCGGCGGAAAACCGCAGCGGCGGCAGGTCGCCGTCGGTAATGGTCAGCTCGATGCGTCCCGGGAGCCAGACCCGCATGCCGGTGCCAGGGCGGGTGTCGGCGAACAGCTCGAACTGAAAATCGACGTCGACCGTCAGCGGGTCGGCGCCGGCGGCAATGCGCTGGTCGGCCAGCCGCCCCGTCACGAGCGGGTGCTCCGCGCCCGGCGCCGACAGGCGCTTCAGGATCGCGCGCCGGAACTGGATTCGCTGCGACTCCGAAAGCCTGAGCGACTCCTCGCGGCAGGCTGGTTCGCCGTCCTCGGTGGCGCGGATGTCCACGATCGCGGGCCGGGCGGCACCGAGGGCCGAGAGCAGGGCATCGTGACCGGATTGCCAGGACTGATGGTCACCCGGGCTGGCCCAGGCGGCGATCAGCGCGGAGGCCGTGTCCGGTTCGATCTCGCTGTTGAGCACCCGCCATTCGCCGTCCGCTACCAGTCGCGCGATTTCGTCGCGCGCCGAGGCGGACGCCTGCCGCGCCGATTCCGGGCAGCGTGGCTCGTCGACACCCAGCGCCTTGACGAGCCCGGCCGCCTCGAGCAGACCGGCAGGGTTGCCCGCCCGATAGCGGGTCAGCGCCTGCCGGGTCGCGTCCTCGGCCTGGTGGCAGCGCTGGCGCAGTTCCTGTTCAGCCTGGAGCTGTTCCGGGGTCTTGCGTTCCGGCAGCAAGCTGACGGTCGCGTACAGCCCAAGCCCGACCGCGGCGATGACGCCAACAAAGAACCATGATCTGTTCATTGCCCCATTCTCGCATCAGTCAGCGCCGGATCAAGGCATGGGTCAGCGGGTTTTCCCAGCATCTGTTAACCAGTGTCACGAAAACCGCATTATGTGCGTTCAATCACTAATATGGTCTCGAAGTCTCACCGCACGCATCATCCTCGTGGGGAGGTGAACGAAATGGGAGCATCTGTGTTGACGGTTTTCCTTTGGGTTGCGGGCACCGCCTGTTATGGAGTCGCGCTGGTGGGATTCCTGCTGCTGGTCTCTTGGGTGGACGAGCGACTGACTGTCCACGCTCGACGAAGGCGTCCCGTCCACCGACGCTCCCCCTAGTGTCCTGTAACACCCAAAACTATTAATGGCTGCGCGCGCCTCGGACGCGATGGCCGTGTTGCGCCTCCTCGCGTGGGGCCTGCCACCGCTCGACGCCGCGCCTTGCCCTCGCGACCGACGCATCACGCAGCCACTAGCACTTTGAGGGTTACAGGCCACTAGCATCGGTAGGCCCAAGATGGATTTCGGTTTTGCCGCAGGCAAAGAAGAGGTCCGGCTTGGGCCGTCTACGCTCGACGAAGGCGTCTGACTCTGAACTGGAGCTCCTCCAGCGCTCCCGCAGGCGCGCTCGGGGCATAGCGCAGCCTGACGTAGAGTTCGGTAATCGCGTCGATCGCCGGGGCCAGCTTCTCCAAGGCGACGCCGGCGCGCCCGGCGAAGTCGCGCGGGCCTTCCCAGGCCTTCCGCGGCACCCCCATGCGCGCCAGCTTGCGGCAGAAGCGGGCGTACTCGCGGGCGATCGGGTCGTAACCGCTCAGCCACTGCGCGCGCAGCAGCAGGTACATGAACAGGCCGATGAACGCGGCGCCGATCCCAACCAGCAGCAGCATCCCGTCGCGGGCCGAGAGGTCCTCGATTCCGATCGGTCGAAACAGCGCGCGCTGGCGGGCGCGGTCGAACTTCAGCACCCACTCGCTCCACAGCCGGTGGACCGCGTCGAACTGGTTGCGCAGCTCGCGCAGCCAGGCATAGTCCCAAACCCCGCGGCGCGCGCCGACCGCGGCCAGCGCCCCCCGGCTGACCCGGTCCGGAGCCACCGCGGC
>JBFJNB010000015.1:0-14049 GCA_041633655.1 Lysobacterales bacterium
GGAACACCGACAGGCTCCTGCGGGTCGATGTCACGTTGGACTCGACGCTCGTGGCCAAGGTCGAGTACACGTACTACGGGGCGAGCGAGCAGTTCGGGTCCGAGGGCGACCTGCGCACGGTGAAGGTCACCATGCCCCTGACCGAGCAGAGCGTAATGCTGCCCCGCACGAAGTACTATCGGTATTGGGGCGACCGCCAGATCCAGTACATCGTCGAGTTCGAGGGCACGACCTCGCATTCCAGTTATCCCGAGCACGGCGTGAACCCGTCGCGCGCGGTGACCGAACTCGTGACCGCGGTCAACGGCTTCGGCGAGTCGCTTAAGGGGCGGACCTCGGCCCCGGTGCTCGGCACCGTCTCCTACGCCCAGATCGGCTCGATCGACAAGGGGCCGAACTTCGGCACCGCTCCGGGTGCGGCTACGGTGATGGGCGTCGTGCGCGCCCACACCGACGCGGACCTCGACCTGGTCCGAACCGAACTCGCGCAACGGGCCGACCGACTGGGCGCCGAATCGGGCTTGAGCCACACGCTCTCCTGGCACGAGGCGTTCGCCGCGACCCAAGCCCACCCCGAATGCGTCGCGACGATCCGCGCCGCGGCCAGCGACGCCGGTCTGGAAGTCGAAGAACTCGAACAACCGTTCCGCTGGTCCGAGGACTTCGGCTACTTCACCCAGGCCTACAAGGGCGCGTTCTTCGGCTTGGGCTCGGGCACCGATCAGCCCCAGCTTCACGACGACCGCTACGACTACCCCGACGCGCTGATCCCCCTGGGCGCCAGCCTCTACCGCGCCATCATCGATCGCCAGCTCGCATAGCGGGGCCCGCGCACCGGCCCAATGTCGCGGCACCGTGCGGTCGCACCGATCGGAACCGTTCGGGCCACTGCCGAGCCCAGGCGCAGGCGGTTTTCGCGAAGGATGAGATTCTCGGCCTGTCCCGGGTTCCATTGACCTGGATCAAGAGCTCGCTGCCCCAGCGTGCTAAGTTGCAGTCGTCTCGTTCCACCAGTGCCAAATCAATCACGGGAGGTACATACAAGTGGCCGCAAAACGCAAATCCAAATCAGTCTACAAATGCATCTTCGAGACCATCATGAAAGGGACCATCTCGAAGAGTAAAGCGGCGAAAATTGTCGACGTCTGTGGCTTCCGCCGCTATTCGATTCTCGCTCGTTTCGAGGGAGACCCAGACGCCACGCTCAAAATGGAAATCAACAACAACAATAAGCTGGTGCGACAAGAGTTCCTGCAACTCAACGCTGCCGGTTGGCTGAATTTCTATAAAGAGTACACGGTATATGCGCCCAAGATCGGCGTCGTCATATATCATCCATCGTCCAAAATGAAAGTGGAAATGACGCTTTATGCCGGACTCTGAGGCGATACCGCCTTCCGGTGATCGAAGACGCGCATCCAACGCAACTGAAGCAGAGTCACCCAGGCGCAGAATGGGTTGCGGTTTTTGCGCAGCGAAAGAAGCGGCCCTTTCGGAGCCGGCACCCCGGTTATCGAAGCCTCCGATCCAACGGCACCGAAGAAGAGTCACCCAGGCCCAAGGCACGCTTTCCGGTTTTCGCGGCGGCGCCGCGAAAGAAGGGAGCCGCCTTTGGCCGACCTAGGCCGGGGCGAAGCCTCAGAAGTAAACCTGGATGTTCTCCAAAGCCCCCTCGCAATTCACGATCTCGACTTTCTTGTGCTTGATCTTGAACGAATCCCCATCGCGGACCAGCTCGTGCGTGATCGCGCCCCCGTAGGTGGCCTGCCGGTCGCGGCGGTACTCGAGCATGATCAAGCGCGAATTGACCTTTAACTCACCGGTCTGCGGATCGTGTTCGTCGAGCATCACGTTGGAGACCAGGTGGACGCTGCGGGGCGGGGGCTGCAGCGACGGGGCGTTGGGGTGGGAATAGCGCTTGAGCCGGATCGAGCGTAATAGCTTGTCCTCGTACATCAGCGACACGTGGTGCAGCGGGTCGGGCTGGCCGTGGGTGGCCGGGACCCAGTAGGTGCCGTCGTCGGTCCACAGCGCGGCCCATTCGTCCCAGCGCTGCTCGTCGATCAGGCGCGCCTCGCGGAACAGGAACTGCTCCAGCACCCGCGGCTTCGGCGCATCGAAAGCGCTCATGCTGTCGCATCCCCGGTCATGTAGGTCTTCCAGGCCCTGAACTGGTTGCGGAACACCATGTCGGACGAGCCGGTGGCCGAGGTGCCGCCCTCGTCGTTGGGTTCGTCGGCGCCGAGGTAGCGGTGCATGCTGACCCAGTCGTTGGCTTCGGTTCTCAGCCCGTGCTGGATCCGGTGGTAGGCCTCGTAGTCGTCCGGGCCGACGAGGTTGGCCGATGAGTTGATCAGATTGCAGTACAGGATCGAGCGGCGCAGAAGCTCGTCCGGCGCGCCCTTCAACCGGAACGTCCAGCTCTCGATGATGGTCTCGTCCACCGCGACGGGTTTGACCACGCGAATGGTCTGGATCGCCCCCTTCAAGGTGAATCCGGGGTAGACCACGGTGTTGTGGCGGTTCAGCGAGAAGATCTCGCGGGTGCGCTCTGGCCCGTATCTGGCTTCCATCGCCTGGGTGTACTCCGGGATCTCGGAGTACGCCGAGTGGATCGAGATCTTGCCGCCCGAATAGGAGTGGCCGTTGGCGAACGCATGGATGCCCATTTTCTCGAAGAAGTTCGCGTCCTCGGCAAACGGTGACAGGATCTGAATCGCCGCCGGCGCCGGCCCGTCTCCGAACATCTGCTGGCCCATCAGCCGGGCGGTCTGCGCCGAGGACTGGTGCGCGATCATCGCGTGCATCATGTCGTTCAAGTTCTCGACGAAGAACTTCCAGTTCGAATCGTGCCGGTAGCGGAGCACCCCGCCGGTGACTTCCAGCTCTCCTTCCGGCGAGCGGTCGGCCATGTTGTCGAACGAGGCCGCGGTCGGGCCCAGCCAGGGTTTGAGGTCCGGCGCGTCGGGCGAGAGGCTCGCGAACACGAACCCGCGGTAGCTCGCCACGCTCGGCACCGGTTGCAGGTTCATCGCCGGGTTCGGCCGGCCCATGCCGGTGCCCTCGTAGGCCTTCTCGCCGCCGGTCACGGTGCGGCAGGTCCCGTCGGTGTGATAGATCCAGCCGTGGTAGCCGCAGCGCAGGTAACGCGCGTTGCCGCATGCGTTTTCCAGCACCTTGGCGCCCTTGTGCGCGCAGCGGTTGAAGAGCACCTTGAGCGATGCGTCCGAGTGGCGGATCAGGATCACCGGCTGGCGCGCGATCTCGGTGGTGAAGTAATCGCCCGGATTCGGGATCTGGCTTTCGTGGCCGACGTAGATCCACGCGCGGCCCCAGATCCGCTCCATTTCCAGCTCGAAGATCTCCGGGTCGGTGTAGATCGATCGGTGAACCGCCTCGTCTTTCACCAGCTCGGCCAGTTGTTCATTGGTGTACACGATCTTTCCTCATAGGCTGAGACTGCCGAGGCTCGCGCCGCCGCAGACGAACAGCGTCTGCCCGGTGATGAAGTCGTTTGCCGGGTCCAGCAGGAACATCACCGCGCGCGAGACGTCGTCGGGCCGCCCGAGCCTTTTCATCGGCACGCTCCGGGCGATCGCTTCCTTTTTCGGGCTGTCCTCCGGGATCAGCTCGTGGAACATGTCGGTGACGATCGGGCCGGGCGCGACCGCGTTGACGGTGACGCCAAAGCGCCCCAGCTCCATCGCCCAGGTGCGCACGAGCCCGATCTGGCCTGCCTTGGTCGACGCGTACGAGGTGCGGGTCTCGAGCCCCAGCAGCGCGCGCGAGGAGATGACCACGATGCGCCCGAACCTGGCCTCGCGCATCGCCGGCAAGACCGCCTGGGTCATGATCACGGTCGCGGACAGATGCAGCCGGGTCAGGTGGTCGAGGTCGTCCAGGTCCACCTGGTCGACCAGCGCGGGGCGGATGACGCCGGCGTTGTGGATCAGGTTGGTGATCGCGTAGCGCCGGGTGAGGTCATCCATCAGCGCGCGAGTCGCCGCGGTATCCGACAGGTCGACCGCGAACGACTCCAGCCGCTCGTGCGCGAACGTGGCCGGCCGCCTTGATAAGTTCAGGACCCGGTAGCCGGCCTCGAGCAGATGACGGCACAGGTCCTCGCCGATGCCGGCGCTGCCGCCGGTGACCAATGCGATCGGATGGGCCTCAGTCATTTTCCGCTCTCGCGACCAACGTGCTCTGACCCGATTCGTTCAATTCGTTGTCGATCCGCACCCGCGCGCCGCTCGCCAGCCCGTCATCGGTGAGCAGAGCCAGCACGACCGGTCCGCAGTCGAGCTGGACCGAGCCGATTCGCGTGGGTGCGCGCTCGCGGAAATACGGTTCCAGCGACGCGTGGATTCCGGTCCACGAGGATAGCCTGCCCCGCGGGTCGACCTGCTGCCACGAAAGCGCATCGCTCAGGCAGCCGCCGCAGACCTCGCGCGGCGGATACTGGACCTTACGGCAGCGCTCGCAGACCTGCAACACGAAGCGACCGTCGGCGGCGGCCTCGGTCAGCGCCCGCCACAACGGTGTGCGGCGTGCCGGGGGCAGGGCGCTCACGGCGCCCCCAGGATCGCCGCCGCGGAGCACACGCCGCGGTCGTAGCCGACCATCCCGAAGCCCGCGACCAGCCCGTGCCGCGCGCCGGAAACGCGGGCCCCGAGGGTCTGCCCGGTCAGTTGCCGGATCGCCTCGACGAGCCCGAGAAAGCCGCCGGCGAACCCGGCCTGGCCGACCGAGAGCTGGCCGCCGGAGGTGTTGTGGGGCAGGTTGCCGCCGATCCTCAGGTCGTTGCGGCGCACGAACTCCGGCGCCTCGCCGGGACCGCACAAGCCTAAGTCCTCCAGTTGCAGCATCGACATCACCGGGTAGTCGTCGTAGGTCTGGACGAAGTCCAGGTCCGCGGGTCCGAGGCCGGCCTGGGCGTAAAGCGCGTCGCAATCGAGCGCCCAGGCGCCGTTGAGCTGGATCGGATCGTCGCGGGTCGCGTTGTAGCGCTCGAACGCGGCGGCGAGGTTCGCGTACCCCAGCCCCAGCGCGCGGGCGCGCTCGGTGGCCATCACCAGGAACCCGTCGGCGCCGGCGCAGGGCATCACGCAGTCGTAGAGGTGCAGCGGCTCGGCGATCGGGCGGGCCCCCAGGTAGGCCTCCATCGTCAGCGGCTCCTTCAGCAGCGCGTACGGAAACGAGCGCGCGTTGTCGCGCTGGGCGATGCACAGGCGCCCGAAATCCTCGCGGGTGGCTCCGGTCTGCTCCATGTAGGCCCGGGTGATCAGCGCGAACACCGCGTTCGGTCCGCCGGCGCCGTACGGGTAGGCCGCGTCGATCGAGAACCGGCTCAGGTTCGCGGCCAGCTCGCGAAATTCGCCGTCCTGATGGGTGTCGGCGCCGATGCAGGCGACGATCCCGGCGTCGCCGGCCTGGACCGCGCGCGCGGCCCGGCGCAGCGCGACGATCGCGCTCGCACCGCCCATTGGCAGGCCCTCGAGCCAGCGCGCCCTGAGCCCGAAGTGCTCGCTCAGGCCCACGACCGAATCGGGATGCATCGAATGACTGGCCACGGCCACGCCGTCGACTTGATCCTTGTCGATCCCGGCGGCGCGGATCAGCCCGCGCAGGCAGCTCCCGGCGAACCACGCGGCACCGTGCTCGGACCGGCGCGCGTAGGGCACCGTGACCGGTGCGCACAACGCGACTCCGCGGTAGTCGGTCGTCATTCCGCCTCCGCCAGTCGCGGGCGCCGCTTGTGATCCCGCAGGTCGAAGCAGTCGCCCTCATCGAGCCGCTGTGCGGCCAGCCGCTTGACCTCGCCGCGGCGGATCTTCTGCGACGACGTCACCGGCAGCGCGCCGACGAACGCGACGTAACCGGGGGCCTTGTAATAGGCCAGCTCGCGTCGGGCGAACGCGAAGATCTCGGTCGCGGTGCGGCGATCGGCAGCGGTCGCGGGGTTGAGCTGGATCAGCGCCATCACCTCCTCGCCGCGGATTTCGTCGGGCACCGGCGCCACCGCGCACTGGGCCACCGCCGGGTGATTCAGGAGCACCCCCTCGACCTCGACCGCGGCGATGTTCTCGCCGCTGCGGCGGATGATGTTCTTGCGCCGGTCGACGAAGTAGAACGAGCCATCGGAGCCCTGGCGCACGACGTCGCCGGTGTGGAACCAGCCGCCGGCCCAGGCGGCTTCGGTCGCCGCCTCGTCGCGGTAATAGCCGCTGAAGAAGAACCGGCGCGGATCGGGTCCGGCGTGGCGCACCAAAAGCTCGCCCGGGGTTCCCGCCACCACCTCGGCGCCTTGTTCGTCGATCAGCCGGTATTCGAGCTCCGGGGTCGCGCGCCCGATGCAGCGGGCGCCGACGTGGCGCGGCTCGTGGTTGGCCACCAGCGCGGCGCCGCAGCCGGTCTCGGTCATCGCCCAGGCCTCGACCAGCGGGAAGCCGAAGCGCTCCTCGAACGCCCCGTGGTGGCGCGGATCGACCCCGGCGCCGAAGCCGAACTTGACCTGCCCGGAGAGGTCGTCGTCGGCGCGCGGCGCGGCACCCAGCAGCATCGCCGGCATCACCCCCAGGTAGTGGATGATCGTCGCTTCCGATTCGCGCACGGTCGCCCACCACGCCGACGGATGGAAGCGGTCGAGCTGGACCAGGCAGCCGCCGGTGGCCAGCATCGCCATGAACGAGCAAGCGAGCGCATTCATGTGGTTGACCGGCAGCGGGGTAATCAGCCGCTCGGCACCCGGCTCCAGCGCACAGGCACCGCCGAGGTTCCGGTACCAGCTCCCGAAGCCGACGAAGTAGGCGTTGGACAGCATGCAGCCTTTGGGCTGGCCGGTGGTGCCCGAGGTGTAGACCATCGCCGCCTCGGTGGCCGCGTCCGGGACGCCGTCGGCGGCGGGGTTCGCCGGCCGCGGCAGCTCGGTCGGGTCGCGCACGACCGGGACGGTACCGGCGGCCGCGCGCACCCGCGCGAGGTAATCATCCAGCGCCAGCACCGCGGCGGCACCGCTGTGGGAGATCAGAAACTCGAGGTCCTTCCCGCTCAGCTCGCCGTGCACCGGCACCACGCTGACCCCGAGCGCGTTCAGCGCCAGCAGGTGAAGGAAGAACTCGGCCCGGTTGTCGAGCATCAACGCCAGCCGATGGCCCAGCCCGTAGCCCTTGGACGCGTAGCGGGCCTTCAGTTCGTCCACCCGGGCCCGCGCTTGCCGATAGCTGAACTCGATCGGACCCTCGGCGTAGCCCCGGGCAGCGCGCTCGGGCACGTGAATGAACGGCCGGTCCGGGTGGCGCGCCGCGCTCTGCTCGAACTCATCCATGACCCACATCGCGCTCAGCCCGGAATCTGGTAGTGCTCGATCGCGGCGCGCAACTCGGGTGGCAGCGGCGTCGATTCGAGCTTCCCCGGTTCGACCCGGGTGTAGACCAGGGTCACTCCCGCGCGCAGGCACGGCCGTTCGCGACCCTGCGCCTCGATCTCCAGCACGATCGAGGAGCGGCCGATCTTGGCGACCCCGAGGGTGAAGGTCAGCACCTCGCCGAGGCGGCTGGGACTCAAGAAACTGCAGTCGGTGTGGACCGTCGGGACCCCGGCCGAGAACTCCTGATGCAATCGCGCGAAGCTGAAGCCAAGGGCGTCGGCGAACCAGTCCTCGACCGTGTTGTTGATCATCTCGAAGAAGCGCGGGTAGAAAACGATGCCGGAGGGGTCGGTATGCGCGAAGCGCACCAGCCTCTGAACCGAGAATCGCATCAGGTCTCGGTCTGGCGCCGGCGGCGCGCGGCAGCGGCCGGCTGCGCGGGTCCCCCGTCGGTACGGGACCGCGTGGGCTCACCGTGGCTCGGGGGTCTTAACTTCAGGCGCGTCTCCAGCTCCTGCGCGCGCTGCTTTTCCGCCAGCCGGTAGGCCTGGTCGCGGCCGGTCAGGTACGGGAGCGGCCAGTCCTCGAGCGCGACGTCGTAGTAGGCCGCGGCGCGCTGGGTGAAAGAGGGATCGGTCAGGTGCGGCCGCGCGAGCGCGACCAGGTCCGCGCGGCCGGCGGCAAGGATCGTGTTGACCTGCGCCGAATCGGTGATGTTGCCCACCGCCATCGTCGCGATCCCGGCCTCGTGGCGCGCCTGGTCGGCGAACTGGGTCTGGAACATGCGCCCGTAGACCGGCCGCTGGTCGGGCACGGTCTGCCCGGCCGAGACGTCGAGCAGGTCGGCGCCGGCGGCCTTGAAGGCGCTGGCGATCCCGACCAGATCCTCGGCGGTGGTGCCGCCCGGATACCAGTCGGTGGCCGAGATCCGGACCGCCATCGGGCGCTCCGGCGGCCACGCCGCGCGCATCGCGGTGAACACCTCCAGCGGGAAGCGCAGACGATTGCCCAGGGTCCCCCCGTAATCGTCGCTGCGCCGGTTGGTCAGCGGCGAGATGAAGCTCGCCAAAAGGTATCCATGGGCCATGTGGACCTCGAGCATGTCGAAGCCGCACTCGATGCCCGCGTTGACCGCGGCGACGAATTCGTCGCGGACCCGGTCCATGTCGGCGCGGGTCATCTCGCGCGGCACCTGGCTTTCCGCGAGGTACGGGATCGGGGAGGCCGACATCACCGGCCAGTTGCCCGCCGCGAGCGGATGGTCCATCTGCTCCCAGCCCAACTGGGTCGAGCCCTTGCGCCCGGAATGCCCCAACTGGAGGCAGATCTTCGCGGTCGTGTTCTCGTGCACGAATTCGACGATCCGGCGCCACGCAGCGACGTGGTCCGGGTGGTACATCCCGGTGCAGCCCGGGGTGATCCGCGCCTCCGGCGACGGGCAGGTCATCTCGGTGTAGACCAGCCCGGCGCCGCCGAGCGCGCGGCTGGCCAGGTGCACGAAGTGCCAGTCGGTCGGGGTGCCCTCGACCGCGCAATACTGGGCCATCGGCGAGACCACGACCCGGTTGGGAAGCTCCAGCTCGCGCAGCCGGAAGCGGGTGAACATCGGCGGTGGCGGGGCCTTGCGGTAATCGAAGCCCTGGGTGCGATACAGGGCCTCGGCGAACTCGCGGTCCACCGCGGCGACGAAGCCCGCGTCGCGAATCTTGAGGTTGTCGTAGGTGATCTGCTTGGAGCGCGACATCACCCCGAAAGCGAACTGAAGCGGCTCGAGGTGCCAGTAGCGCTTCACGTGCTCGAACCAGGCCAGCGACACGTCGGCCGCGTGCTGGGTGATGCCGACCCTTTCGTCGCGCGCGCGCCGGTAAGCGTCGAACGCTGCCTCCACGGTCGGCTCGCGCGCCAGCGCTTCAGAAAGCGCGATGGCCGATTCCATCGCGAGCTTGGTTCCGGATCCGATCGACCAGTGCGCGGTGGCCTTGGCATCGCCGAGCAAGACGATGTTGCGGTAGCTCCAGCGCTGGCAGCGCACGGTCGGGAAATTGCGCCACAGCGAGCGGTTGGTCAGCAGCTTGTGGCCCTGCAGTTCGTCGGCGAAGATCGACTCCAAAAGCTCGAGCCCCTGCGCGTCGATCTCGCCCTCGGCGGTGACCATCCGGTCCAGCCCGGACGCGCGCCACGCCGCCTCGGTGGTCTCCATCACCCAGGTGCCCATTCCGGGCTGGTACTCGTAGCAGTGGGCGTTGAAGATCCCGTACTCGGTCTCCTGGAAGAAATAATGGAAATCGCCCAGCGGGACGGTCGAACCGAGCCAGGTGAACTTGTTTTTCTCGTGGGTGATCTCGACCCCGAACTCCTGGGCGTGAGCCTGGCGGATCCAGCTGTTGACCCCATCGCAGGCCACGATCACGTCGGAATCGGCGAACTGGTCGAGATCGGTGATGTCCTGCTCGAAGTGGAGGTCGACCCCGACCTCGCGGCAGCGGTCCTGCAGCACCCCGAGCAGGTACTGGCGCGAGCTGCCGCAAAAGCCGTTACCGGAGCAGCGGATCCGGTGCCCCTTGAAGCTGATCACGATGTCGTCCCAGTAGGCGAAGTCCTCGCGGATGCGCTCGTACGACGGGGGATCGTGGGACAGGAATTCGGCCAGCGTCTCGTCCGAGAACACGACCCCGAAGCCGAAGGTGTCGTCGGCGCGATTGCGCTCGTAGACCGCGATCCGGCAGTCGGGCCGCGCCTTCTTCATCAGCAGAGCGAAGTACAGGCCGCCTGGGCCGCCTCCGATGACGGTGATCTTCATTAGTTCAAGTTTAAAACGTCGTCGCCGCTTATCTTACCCGGATCGCTCGGTTCGGTCGCGCTCGGGCGCCGGCGCCCGCCAGGTTTCCGGAATCGCGACGCCGTCGCGCTCGTTGTCCCACAGCACGCTCAGCACCCACCAGCGCTCGCCGTCGTGATAGCACTGGAGGAGGTTTACGCCTCGTCGTTCTGGGCACGGCGCGGAACGGCGCAGCCCAGGCCCCTTCTTTGCCTGCGGCAAAACCGGAACCTGTGTTGCGCCTGGCGCGTCCGGTGCCGTCAGGTTGTCGGGGGGTATGGTGTAGGCTTCGTAGACACTGCGAACCTGCGCTATGTTGCCAAAGCGGTCGATCTCGCGGGCCACCTCGACCTCGTAGAAGTCCCGGCCGGCCAGGAACGGGGCCACGTCGGCGATGTACTCGGTGACCGACATGATCCGGATCCACCGGCGCCCGTCGGCGTCGACGCCGGTGCGCATCAGCCGCGCCAGCGGGTGAAACAGCTCCCGCTCACGGGTCCAGCGGCGCGGTCCCGCGGGACCCGAAATGGTCGCGTACAGGGCCTCGAGCAGGTCCTCGATCGACGCGTATGTCATCGCGGCGCCCAACGCCACGCCCCGGTGACGATCGCCCGGACCTCGATTCGGAACACCGTTCCTCCCGTGGCCTGCTCGGCCGCGTCAGTGGTTCGGTTATTCTAACCCGCATGTCCCACGAGTCTCGCTCCGAGTTGGCTATATGAGACCGACCAAACGCGATAGCCCGCCCGGACCGCCTGTGGCGCCCGGGAGTGCCGCGCTCGCGTCCGAGACCGCGGCGCAATTGCCGCTCGAGGATACCCGTTTCGCGGCCGAGCTCGACCGCGTATTGGCCCTGAGCGACTACGCCGCCGGGGTGGTGCGGCGGGAGGCGGCATGGCTGGCCGCCGCCTGGAACGAAGGCGCGCTCGAACGGGGACTCGACCCCGCGGCGCTGGCGGCCGCGCTGGCGGATGAACTCGCCGATGCCGACGAGCAGCGCGCGCTGGCGGCGTTGCGCCGCCACCGGCACCGGAACCTGCTCGCGATCCTGTGGCGCGACCTCAATGGCCGCGCCGACTTCGCGGTTACCGTGGCCGAGCTGTCGGCCCTGGCCGAGACCCTGATCGACGCCGCGGTGAGAGGAGTCGAAACCGAGCTGGAAAGGCGCCACGGGGTGCCGCGCGATCCGGCGGGCCAGCGCCTGCGCCCGATCGTGCTCGGCATGGGCAAGCTCGGGGGCGGGGAGCTGAATTTTTCCTCCGACGTGGATCTGATCTTCGCCTACCGCCAGGGCGGCAACTGCGACGGCCCGCGCGCGCTCAGCACCGAGCAGTACTTTGCCTCGCTGGTGCACACCCTGGTGCGATGGCTGTCCGAGCGCACCGCGGACGGCTTCGTCTACCGCGTGGACCTGCGTCTGCGGCCCTTCGGCGATGCCGGGCGGCCGGCGCTCTCGTTCGCGGCGATGGAGCAGTACTATCAGCGCGACGGACGCGACTGGGAGCGCTACGCATTCGTCAAGGCCCGGCCGGTAGCCGGCGACCGGGCCGCGGGCGCGGAACTGCTCGCCGCGTTGCGCCCGTTCGTCTACCGGCGCTACCTGGACTACGCGGCGTTCGACGCGCTGCGCGAGATGAAGGCGATGATCCAATCCGAGGTCGCGCGCCGCGACCTCGCCGACGACGTCAAGCGCGGCCCCGGCGGGATCCGCGAGATCGAGTTCATCGCGCAGACGTTCCAACTGGTGCGCGGCGGACCGGAGCCCGCGCTGCGCGATCCGCGCCTGCGCCCGGTGCTAAGCCGGCTGGCCGAGCGCGGCCTGCTGGAGCCCTCGACCGCATCCGCGCTCGACCGGGCCTACGTATTCCTGCGCACGCTGGAGAACCGGTTGCAGCAGATCAACGACCGCCAAACCCACCGGCTGCCGGACGATCCGGAATTGACGCACCGCATCGCCACGGCGATGGGCTACCCCGATGCTGCGGCGCTGATGTCCGACCTGGAGCGACATCGTGCGGTCGTGGAAGGCGCGTTCCGCGACGTGTTCGCGCTGCCCGAGAGCGGAAGTGGCGACCGCTGGGCCGAAGCCTGGGGCGCCGCCGGCGACCCGGAGCGGGTCGGAGCGCTGCTGGCGGAAGCGGGGTTTCGCGATTCCGAGTCGGGCCGGCGGCTGTGCCAGTTTCACCAGGGCGGGGCGTACCGGGGACTGGGGGAACGCGCGCGGCGACGGGTCGACCGGCTGATGCCGCGGCTGCTTGAAGCGGCCGCCGCCGATGCGCGCCCGAACCTGGCGCTGCGCCGAACCCTCGCGGTGGTGGACAAGATCGCGGCGCGCACCGCTTATGTGGCGCTGCTGTGCGAACGCCCGCCGGTGCTCGAACGGCTGGTATTTCTGTGCCGGCGAAGCTCCTGGATCACCGACCAGATCGCGCACCAGCCGGCGCTGCTCGATGAGCTGATCGGCACGCCCCGCGCCGAGACGGAATTCGGCCGCCATCTCGCGGCACGGCTGGCCGCCGCCGAGGACCCGGAGGCCGAACTGAACGCGCTGCGCCGCGCCCAACAGGCGGAGATGCTTAGCCTCGCGGTCGCGCGCCTGGGCGGCGGCCTCGAACCACCCGAGGTCGCGGGGCGCTTGAGCGCGGTGGCCGATCAGGTGCTGGCCGCGGTGCACGGCATGGCCTGGCGCGACCTGATCGAGCGCCACGGCGCGCCGCCGGGAGATCCGGGGCTGGCGATCATCGGCTACGGGACGCTGGGCGGGCGCGAGCTGAACTTCGATTCCGACCTGGATCTGGTGTTCCTGTTTCGCGCCGGGGGCGACGGGGCGGGAGAGGCTTTGACCGACGGCCCGCGCTCGATCGACGTGCCGACGTTCTACTCCCGGCTGTCCCAGCGCATTCTGCACCTGCTGACCACGCTGATGCCGGCCGGGCGCTTGTACAAGGTGGACACGCGGCTGCGCCCGAACGGCAAATCGGGTTTTCTGGTATCGAGCTTTCCGGCGTTCGCGGCCTACCAGCGCGAGCAGGCCTGGACCTGGGAGCTGCAGGCGCTGTCCCGCGCGCGGTGGGTGGCCGGCGACTCCAGTATCGCGACGCCGTTTGCCGCGCTGCGCCGCGAGCTCTTGTGCAGGCCGCGCGATCGACCCGCGCTGGCCGCCGAGGTGGCCGAGATGCGCGAGAAGATGCGCGGTCAGCTCGATCAAAGCGACGCGGAACGCTTCGATCTGAAGCACGGGCGTGGTGGCAAGGTGGACGTGGAGTTCATTACCCAGTTCTGCCGGCTGGCCTTGAGCCGCGACCACCCGGCGCTGGCTGAGACCGCCGGCACGCTGGAAACGCTCGCCGCGCTCGAGCCGACCGGTCTGCTGGCCGGGCCCCAAATCGAAGCGCTCACCGCCGCCTATCGCGCCTACCAGGCCATCGGCCAGCGGTGCGCGCTGAGGCGGCGCGGACAAAGGGTCGGTAGTGAGCGCGTGCGTTCGCACGCCGATAAGGTCGCGGAGGCGTGGGCGACGCTGTTCGGAGGAGCAGGTGCGGGGAGATAAAAAAAAGGAAGGGAGCCAAGGCTCCCTTCCCGGAAGAAGTACCAGCTTCAGTTGTCGGCAATCTGCAGCTTGCGTCTGGCCAACTTTCCCCTGGCTTCGCCGCCGCCCGATTCCGCTGAAGTTTCCTCGGGCTGTCGACGCCGGACCTTCTTCAGTCCGTCTTTTTTATCGACGTCGGCTTCGCTTGCGCGCCGCCTGGCGTCTATCTCAGAGGAGCGCTACTCCTCTTCGCCGTCGCTGCAATGGTGTGACTCCGGAGCTTACGCTACCCTTGTCTGCAGCGGCACGCTCTTTACCATCTCGAGCGTCTCGCCA
>JBFJNB010000016.1:0-13428 GCA_041633655.1 Lysobacterales bacterium
ACCTGGTCGCCGAGGAAGCGCTCGGCCCCGAGCGCCCCGGCGCGGTCGTCACCGGCCCCTCGTTCGCGCGCGAGGTCGCCCAGGGCCTGCCCACCGCGATCACGGTGGCCTCGCCCGATCACGCGTTCGCGGCGCGCGTGGCCTCGGCGCTGCACGGGCAGAATTTCCGGGCGTACTCCTCGGACGACATCGTCGGCGCCGAACTCGGTGGCGCGGTCAAGAACGTGCTCGCGGTCGGCACCGGCATCGCCGAGGGCATGGGCCTGGGCACCAACGCGCGCGCCGCGCTGATCACCCGCGGGCTGGCCGAGATGATGCGCCTTTCCAAGGCGCTCGGCGCGCGCCGGGAGACCCTGATGGGGCTGTCCGGGGTCGGCGACCTGGTGCTGACCTGCACCGGGGAGCTGTCGCGCAACCGCAGCTTCGGCCTGGCGCTGGGCCGCGGCGTGCCGATCGAGCAGGCGCTTGCCGAGATCGGGCAGGTGGTCGAGGGCGTGCGGACCGCCGAGGAGCTGATGCGCCTGGCCGCCCGCCACTCGGTCGAGTTGCCGATCGCCGAGCAGGTCTATCGGGTCATCCAGGGCGAAATCACCCCGCAGCAGGCGCTGATCAACCTGCTGTCGCGCCAGCCCAAGGCGGAGACCGCCTGACGAGGATGGACGACGTCTGGCTGACCGTCCTCGGGGTGAGCGGCCTGCTCACCCTGGCGGTGCTGATGTGGCCGCTGGCGAACCGCCTGAATTTCCCCTACACCGTGATGCTGGCCGTGGTCGGCTGCGCGATCGGGTTCTCCGAGCCCCTGGTGCCCGCGAACATGGGCGCGCTCAGCGACCTGCTGCGGGCGCTGCACACCCTCGACATCACTTCCGAGATGGTGCTGTTCCTGTTCCTGCCGGCGCTGGTGTTCGAATCCGCGCTGTCGATCGACGTGCGCCGGCTGATGGACGACATCGCGCCGATCCTGATGCTGGCCGTGGTGGGCCTGTTGATCTCGACCGCGGTGGTCGGCGGCACGATGTGGGCGGTCAGCGGCTTCGCGCTGATCGCGTGCCTTTTGCTCGGGGCGATCGTCTCGGCCACCGACCCGGTCGCGGTGGTCGCGATCTTCAAGGACCTGGGCGCCCCGCGCCGGCTCGCGATCCTGGTCGAGGGCGAGAGCCTGTTCAACGACGCCACCGCGATCGTCGTGTTCACGCTGCTCACGGCGATGCTGCTGGGCGAATCCGACCCGGGCCTGGTATCCGGGGTGCTCGGTTTCCTGAAGGTCTTCTTCGGCGGGATCGTCGTCGGTTACCTGCTGGCGCGGACCTTCGCCTGGCTGATGGGACTGGTCGGGGATTCGGCGCTGCCCAAGATCACGCTGTCGCTGACGCTGGCCTATCTGGCGTTCATCGTCGCCGAACACTACCTGCACGTGTCCGGGGTGATGGCGGTGGTCACCGCGGCGCTGGTGCTCGGCTCGCGCGGGCGCAGCGTCTTGAGCCGCAGCGCCTGGCACGAGCTCGAGGGAGTGTGGGAACAGGTCGGGTTCGTCGCCAACTCGGTGATCTTCGTGCTGGTCGGACTGGCGGTACCGGCGATCATCGGCGAAATCGGCACGCGCGAATGGATCTGGCTGGCGGTCCTGGTCGTAACCGCATTCGGGGCCCGGTTCCTGATCGTGTTCGGCGGGGTGCCGCTCTTGACCCGGCTGGGCTGGGCCCACCGGGTCGACCCGGGCTATCGGGCGGTGATGTTCTGGGGGGGCTTGCGCGGCGCGGTTTCGCTGGCGCTGGCGCTGGCGGTGATGGAGAACGACGCCTTCGCGCCCGAGCTTCGAACCTTCATCGGCACCCTGGTCACCGCGTTCGTGCTGTTCACGCTGGCGGTCAACGCGACCACCGTGCAACTGGTGCTGCGGCTGTTCGGGCTGGACAAGCTGAGCCCGGTCGACGCCGCGGTGCGCCACCGGGTCATGGCGCGGGCGCTTTCGAGCATCTCCCGGGACCTGCGCACCGCGGCGCGCGATCAGCGGATGCGCGAGGGCCTGGCCGAGGCCATCTCGCGGCCCTACGAGGAGAGCGCGCGCGAACGCGAGGCGATGACCGAGGAGGCCGCGATCGGCCACGACGAGTGGGTGCGGGTGGGGCTGCGCAGCCACGCGCTGCGCGAGCAGCAGCTCTATGCCCAGTACTTCGACCAGGGGTTCATTTCACCCGAGATCGCGCGTCTGCTGTACGGCCATGCCAACGACGTCCTCGACGGGATCAAATCCGGCGGCGTCGAGGGTTATCGCGGTGCTTACCTGCGCAGCCTGCGCTTCGGCTGGCAGACCCGGCTCGCCGCGCGGCTCCAGCGCCGCCTCGGCTGGTCGGCGCCGCTGGCGCGGCAACTGGCCAACCGGTTCGAGGCGCTGGAGGCGACGCGGATGGCGTTGCGCGAGCTCGCTGGGGATCCGGCGGCCGCTGAACTGGTCGACGAGTCGGTCGTGGCCGAACTCGACGCGCTGCTGGCCGAACGGCGCGAGGCCACCCAGCACGCGCTCGAGGCCCTGCGCGCGGCTTACCCGGAGTATGCCGAGAAGCTGGAGGAGGCGCTGCTGACCCAGATCGCGGTGCGGCTGGAAGCCGGCCACTACAGGCGCATGCGCTCAAGCGCGGTCATCGGCAGGGAGGTCTATGACGCGCTCAGCCGGGACCTGGATGCGCGCGCCGCGGCGCTGGCGCGGCGCCCGAGGCTGGACCTGGGGCTGGACGCGGACAAGCTGGTCGCCAAGGTGCCCTTCCTGGCCGCGCTGCAACCGGAGCGGCAAGCCGAGATCGCGCGCATGCTCAAACCCCGGCTGGCGCTGCCCGGGGAGGTGATCGTGACCGAGGGGGAGAAAGGCGACGCGATGTACTTCATCTCCACCGGCGCGGTCCGTGCCGAGGTCGAGCCGAAGCCGGTAATCCTGGGCAGCGGCGATTTCTTCGGCGAGCTGGCGCTGCTGTCGGACGTCCCGCGCAAGAACAGCGTCGTGGCGCAGGGATTCTGCGACCTGCTGGCGCTGTACACTCGCGATTTCCGCGCGCTGATCGCGGCCCATCCCGAGATCCGGCGCACGATCGAGGCGGTCGCGGCGCAGAGAAGCTGATGTTGGAGTTGAACTTTCGCGAACTCGGGTCGGGGCCGCCGGTGGTGGTCGCCCACGGCGTGTTCGGCTCGGCCAGCAACTGGCAGTCGATCGCGCGGGAGTTAAGCGATCGCCACCGGCTGCTGCTGGTGGACCTGCGCAACCACGGGGAGTCGCCGCGGAGCGAGGTCATGGACTACCCGGCGATGGCCGCCGATCTGGCCGGGCTGATCCAGCGCGAGTGCCAGGGGGCCGCGGCGCTGGTCGGGCACAGCATGGGCGGCAAGGCGGCGATGACCCTGGCGCTGACCGAGCCCGCGCTGGTCGAGCGCCTGGCCGTGATCGACACCGCGCCGGCCCAGCACTCGAGCAGCGTCGGGCACTACGTCGACGCGCTCGCGGATTTGCCGCTGGCCGAGCTTCGGTCGCGCCAGGACGCCGACGCGCTGCTGGCCGGGTCGGTCCCGCAGCCCGGCCTGCGCGCGTTCCTGCTTTCCAACCTGCGCCGCACCGAGACCGGCTGGGATTGGCGCATCAACCTGCCCGTGATCGCGGCGGCGCTGCCGGTGCTGGCGGCGTTCCCGGACCCGGGCGCCGCCACCTACGAGGGCCCCACGCTGTTCATCGCCGGCGAGGAGTCTGATTACGTGACCGAGTCGCACTTCCAGGCCGCGTTGCGCTGGTTTCCGGACGCCCAGCGGCAGGTCATCGCCGGAGCGGGCCACTGGGTGCACGCCGAGCGCACGGCCGAAACGATCGCGATCCTCGGTAGTTTCCTGGGCGATCAACCGTGTTCTTGTTGATGCCACGCGTTTCTTCTTCACTGCGGGCTAGGTTCGCGGGAAAGGGAACCTCAACTGGCGCCAGGCCTCGTAGACAGCTACCGCCACCGCGTTGGCCAGGTTGAGGCTACGAGTGGCGGTCACCATTGGCAGCCGCAGCATCCGTTCCTGGCCGAGTTGGGCTCGCACCGCGTTGGGCAGGCCGCGGGTCTCCGGTCCGAACAGCAGCACATCCTCGTCGGCGAACTCGGCCTCTGAGTAGATCTGAGACGCTTTGGTCGAGAACCCGAACAGCCGGCGCGTTCCGATCGCGCCGAGGAACGACTCGAAGTTCCGGTGCCGCACGGTCGAGGCGAGTTCGTGGTAGTCGAGGCCGGCGCGCTTCAGGCGCTTGTCGTCCCAGACGAAACCGAGCGGGTCGATCAGATGCAGCCGGGCGCCGGTGTTGGCGCAAAGACGAATAACGTTACCGGTGTTTTGCGGAATCTCCGGCTGGTACAGCGCGACGTGGAGCATCGCGGCATTATGCCGCAGTAGCGACTATTCTCAGCAGACAGCGAGCCAGAATAGGTGAGGTTCGAATCATGACCGCAAGAGTTATTTCCGCTGACAAAATCCGCTGGCTTTTCGCCGAGACGCTTGTCATCGTGCTTGGCGTCCTCATTGCCTTGGGGCTCGATAACGCCTGGACCGATCGACAGGAACGTATGCTGGCAATCGATTACGTCCAGCGCGTCCAGGCCGACGTCAACGTGGACCTGATATATATACGTGACATATGGCTTCCGCGACTCCGCATGAAGCGAGACGCGCTCGATGCAATTGGACCGGTGGTGCGCGGACAGGTGCCTTTTCCCGAAGACGTGGTGACGTTTCTCCGCAATGTTTCGCGCGGCGGCATGATGAGCGCAACAGCCCAGCCCTGGTTCGCCAACACGACATTCGAGGATCTCCGTTCGACCGGCAATCTGCGCCTGATTCGGGATCCCGACGTCCGTGGGGCGATTTCACGTTACTACGGCGGAATGGAAAATGAGTTTGACCGTCTGCAGGGCCGTCACACCAATTACGTGTCGTTCGTGCATACGGCCATGCCGGCAGAGCTGCGGGAAGACATTGGTCTTGAGGCACTAGAAGAATTTGGGATCGACTATGCGTTGAAACGGCTTTTGTCGGATGAATTCCGCAATCTGGTTAATGAGGAATACAACACGATGCTATTCATGCAGAGTATCGACTTCGAACGCAATGCAGAGCTGCTGTATCGGAACCTCGAGACCTACCGACGGAAACTGGAGGGCTCATGAGAAACCACCGCAGGGACCCTGTTGCGGGTCCCTGCGGGCGGGTGGCCGTCAGACCACTGTGCCGGTGAGCAATACGTTCAGTTCCGGTCGTCGGCCGCGTCGATTTCGGTGGCGGCCTCTTCGACGGCTTCGGTCACGATCCGCTTCTTTATCATGATCACCTCGTGGTCTTGGCCGCCGTTGCCTTCGACCTCGACGTCGATGTCGACCTCCTGCATCAGCTCGGCCAGTTCCTCGTCGGTCAGGTGGCCGTGGACTTCCTTGTGGATCACGATTTGCTTGCCCTCGTCGGCTTCGAGCGACTCAAGGTCACCGTCCTTGGAGACGAACACCCGGTGCTTCACGTGACCCTCGCCGTGCCCGTTCATCGAGTGGATGCTCGGCAGCTTGACCTCGATCTGGCGTCCCTCGACTTCCAGGGTCAGGGCCTCCTCGCCGCGACTGACCAGCACCTCCTTGCCGGATTCGGTCACGAACACGTCGGTCTCGCCGACTTGGAGGTCCTCGATCACCACCGTCTCGGACACGCCGTCGCCGGTCATGACCTTGATCTTCATCTTCTCCTTGACCTCGGCGTAGGCGAGCGTCGCGCTCAAGACCAGCGCCGCCAGCCCGGTCAGGCCGATCACGGGATTCAGGATTCGGTTCAGGTTCATTGGGGTCGGTCTCCTATGGTTTGTTACCGGACAACCCGATGTTTGCAACTCCCATGCCATGCCGGGAATCGGGGGATTTCTTGGATTCAGGGCCGGCCGGGCTCCCCATTTGGGGAAGTGCGTCCTCACTTCAGGAGCCGTCGAGCCCGTGCTTTCTGAGCCGGTACAGAAACGCCTTGTAGGGCAGACCCAGCAGCCGGGCCGCCTGGGTGCGGTTGCCGCCGGCGGCCTCCAGCGCCTGGCCCAGCGCGGATTTCTCCAGCGCCTCCCACTGGAGGCCACCCGGGGGCAGGCGGAAGCTGTCGGCGCTGACCGGCGCGTCGGCGGTCAGCTCCGCCGGCAGGTCGGCCAGGCGCACCCGGCCGTCCTCGGCCAGCAGCACCAGCCGCTCGATCACGTTGCCCAGCTCGCGCACGTTGCCGGGCCAGGCGTGGTCGATCAGACGCTTCAGGACGACCTTCGGAAACGGCGCCGCCTCGATCCCATGCACGCGCCGGGTGCGGGCGATGAAGTGCTCGACCAGGCGCGGGATGTCCTCGCGCCGCTCGCGCAGCGCCGGCACGCGGATCGGGACCACGTTGAGCCGGTAGTACAGGTCCTCGCGAAATCTACCGGCCTCGACCTCGGCGGCGAGTTCGCGGTTGGTCGCGGCCACCACCCGCACGTCGGTTTCGAGCTCGCGCTGGCCGCCGACCCGGGTCACCTGCCCCTCCTGCAGCGCGCGCAGCAGCTTGGGCTGGATCGACAGCGGCAATTCCCCGATCTCATCCAGGAACAGCGTCCCGCCGGCGGCGGCCTCGAACTTGCCCGGGCGGGTCGCGTGGGCCCCGGTGTAGGCGCCTTTTTCGGCGCCGAAGAACTCCGCCTCCATCAGCCCTTCCGGAATGGCCGCTGAGTTGACCGCGACGAACGGCCCGTCGGCGCGGCGCGACAACTGGTGGATCGCGCGCGCGACCAGCTCCTTGCCGGTGCCCGACTCGCCGCTCAAGAGCACGGTGGCCTCGGTGCCGGCGATTTTTTCGACCCGCCGGTACAGCCGCTGCATGCTCGGCGCCCGACCGACGATGTCGACCAGCCGGTCGCGTTCTTCCAGAGCCTCGCTCAGGCGCCGGTTCTCGGCTTCCAGCCGGCCGGCGCGCAGGGTGCGCTCGACCGCCAGCAGCAGCGCCTGGCGCTCGAACGGCTTGCTCAGGTAGTCGTCGGCGCCGGCGTGGACCGCCTCGACCGCGTGGGCGATGCTGCCGTAGGCGGTGGCCATGATGAAGCCGGTGAACGGATGGTCCTCGCGCACCGCGACCAGCAGCCGCATGCCGTCGCCGTCGGCGAGCTTCCAGTCCGAGACCACGAGGTCGGGCGCGTCCTCGCGCAGCCGTTTAAGCGCCTGCTCGAGACCTTCGGCCGCCGCGACCCGGTAGCCGGCGCGCTTCAGGATTCCGGCCACCAGTTCGCGCTGGGCGGCCTCGTCTTCGACCACCAGCACCCGCGCCTCAGCCATGCTCGCGCGCCCCCAGTTCCAGCTTCGCCACGGTGCCGCCGCCGTCGCGATCGGCGAGCTCGATGGTGCCGCGGTAGCGCGACTCGGCCAGCCGCCGGGTCAGGTAAAGACCCATCCCGGAGCCGTCCGGCTTGGTGGTCAGGTGCGGCTGAAAGAGCTTTTCGCGGACCGCCGGGGCGAGTCCCGGGCCGCGGTCGCACACCTCGATCCGAATCCGATCGTCGCCGGCGCCGATCTGGACCACGACCTCGACCCCGGGCGGGCTCGCCTGGACCGCGTTGACGACCAGGGTCTGGAGCATCGCCCGGACCTCGGTTGCGACCCCGTTGAGCCTGATCCCTGGATCGGCCTCGAGTCTGACCTCGACCCCCGGTCCGGCGAGCTGCAGCGCCTCCAGGATCACGTCGTCGGCGATTTCGTTTAGCTGGAGCGGCTCTGGCGCGGCTTGCGAGGCACTGGCGAGCGTCAGGAACGAGCGGATCGAACGGTCGATGCGGCGGATCTGCGCGCGCGCCCCGTCGGCCAGCGCCAGCGCGCGTCCCCGATCCGGGGCCTGGCCGACCAGCTCCTCCAGCGCCAGCCCGATCGCGTTCAGCGGATTGCGCAGCGAGTGCGCCAGCCCGCGGCCGATCTCGCCGAGTTCGGACAGGTGCTCGCGGGCGCGCAGCTCGCGCCGGGTCTCCTCCAGTTGCCGCAAGCCCGCCGACATCTGGTTGAACGCGCTGATGGTCTCGTCCACCTCGGTGACGCTGCCGCGGCTGTCGGTTATCTGCGCGCCGAGATCGCCGCCGCCGAGACGGCGCGCGGCCAGCTGCAGGCGCCTCAAAGGGCGCCCGACCCGGTGCGCGATGAACGCCGCGCCCGCGAGCCCCAGCGCGAACAGCGCGACCAGGCCGATCCACAGTCGCTTGGAGAAGCGCTGCATCGAGTCCGACACGCCCTGGCCGGGAATCTGGATCTCGCGCATCAGATTACGGCCGCTGACCCGCAGGCTGCCGGGCGCCGACCGCGACTCGTGCACGGTCTTGAGTTCCACCCGGGCCAGGTGCCGTTCGCCGGGCGCGGGCTCGGGAAAATCCAGCACCCGCGCCGGCTCGTCGCCGACCTTGAGCGACATGCTGGTGATCCGCTCGCCCTGCTGGCGGTGCAGCGCGTGGATGGTCTGATCGTCCGATTCGATCGTGCGCTCGACCAGCACGATCACCTGGTCTGAATCGCCGGCCTCGGCCAGCACCTCCTGGTCCAGCGCCGAGACCATCGACTCGCCCACGTAAAGCGCCACCCGGTCGAGCTCGGCGGCCAGCTCGCGGGTCAGCCAGCGCGAGCCCCACCAGGCCAGCGCCAGCATGAACGCGAGCAGGGCGGTAAACAGCAGCAGCAGTCGGTTGCGCAGCGACATCGGCATTCGTCGGTTCCAGGGCATTCGATCTTAACCCAGCAATGACCGTGCCAGCTCTTCCCTGAGCGCGGCGCTTCTGGCAGCATCGGGCGAGCGCGCGGAATCAGGAGGCGACGATGACCGGATCGGGATACTCGAGGGGCAGATGGACCGCCGCGGCGATGGTCGGGGTTGTGATCGCGCTGCTCGCCGCGTGCGCGACCGGCGACAAGCGCAGCCAGTCCCTGGAGAACACGCTGGAGCTTTACGGGCGCACGCTGCGCTGGGGCGACATCCGCAGCGCGGTGCAGTTCATGGACCCCGAGCAGCGCCCGGACGGGCGGCAACTCCAGTTCGAGCTCCAGCGCTTCGAACAGGTCGACGTGGCCGGCTACCACCCCTTGAGCCGCACCCCGGGCCTGGACCCCGACTCGGTCCAGCAGATCGTCGAGATCCAGATCGTCAACCGCCACACCGCGCACCAGCGCACCATCCGCGACGCCCAGACCTGGCGCTGGGACGAGACCAACAAACGCTGGTGGCTGACCACCGGGCTGCCGAGGCTCGACCGGCGGTAGCTAGCTAGAACCCGTACTGGGAAAAGCCGCCGTCGACGGCCAGGCACTGGCCGGTGATGTAGGAGGCCGCCGGCATCGCCAGGAACGCGCAGGCGGCGGCGACTTCTTCGGCACGGCCGATGCGTTGCATCGGGGTACGGGCGAGGATGTCGTTCAGGAACTCGCGGTTCTGGAGCAGGGGCTCGGTGAGCGGGGTCTCGATGTACCAGGGGGCCAGGCAATTCACGCGGATGCCGTCGTCGGCCCATTCGCAGGCGAGGTTGCGGGTGAGCTGGATCATCGCGGCCTTGCTCATCGCATACGGCGCGCCGGTGCGCAGGTGGGTCAGGCCCGCTACCGAGGAAATGTTGACCACCGCGGGGTCGTCGCCGGCGCGCAGCAGCGCGTGGCACAGGCGGCTCAGCTCGAAGCAACTGGTCAGGTTGGCATCCATCAGCGATTGATACTCGCCCAGGTCGAAGTCGAGTGCCGATTTACGCACGTTGGTGCCGACGTTGTTGACCAGCACCTCCAGTCCGTCCCAGTGCCCGGCGATCCAGGCCGGGACCTCGCCGAGTTCCTCGGGGTAGCTCAGGTCCATGGCGAGCGCGTAGATCTCGGCCTCGGGGTAGGCTCCGTCGAGTTCGCCGACGACCCACTCCAGGCGCTGCTCGTCGCGCGCGATCAGCGCGACGTGGGCGCCCAGATCCAGAAACTCGCGCGCGATCGCCAGCCCGATGCCGGCGCTGCCGCCGGTGATCAGCGCCCGCCGCCCGGCCAGGGTCCAGCGGTCTTGGGTCATGCAAGCGGTTCCGGATGGCCGTAGCGGAAGCCCTGGAGCAGGTCGATCTTCAGGTCGTCGCAGAACTTGGCCTCGGCGTCGGTGTTGATGCCTTCGGCGATCACCTGGATGTTCATCTCGCGCGCGTAGCTGACCAGCATCCGCACCATCTGCTGCTTGGCCGCGGGGGCCGAGTCGACGTCGCGCATCAGCGAGATGTCGAGCTTGACGTAGTCGGGCGGGACCTCGGCCAGTTCCACCAGGCGCGCCTGGCCGGTGCCGAAATCGTCGTAGGCGATGCCGATGTTGGCCTGGTTCATCCGGTCGCGAACCTGCTGCAGCACCTGGCGGTTGGCGACCGCGGCCTCATGGATTTCCAGCACCAGCGCGAGATCCGGATAGCTCTCGCGGACCTCCTCCATCGAGGACAGCAGCCGGTCCGGATCGCGCATCTCGTGCGGGTGGATGTTGGTGAAATAGCAGCCCGCGGGATCGGCGCGCTGGGCCAGGCCGATGCCGGTGCGGCGAAACAGTTCGGACAGATGGACCTCCATCTCCAGCGATTCGGCGATCCGGAACAACTCCAGCGGGGCCTCGGACAGGCCCTCGTGACAGCCGCGCCCGAGCATCTCGTAAGCGGCCACGGTGTGGCTGCGGCGATCGACGATCGGCTGGTAGACCGCGCTGACCCGGCCTTCGACCAGCAGCTGCTGGAACTCCCGGCTGCCCTGGGGCAGGTTCGCGGGCAGGTCGACGATGCCCTGGCGGGTCAGCTCGAGGTCGTAACCGGTGGTCTTGGCCTCGGAGATCAGCCGGAATTCCCGGTCGGCCAGGTGCACGATGTCGCCCTCGCGGATCGGCTGGCGACCCGAGATGAGCTGGCGGTTGACGTAGGTGCCGTTGGTGCTGTTTAAGTCGGTCAAGAAAAGCTGGTCGCCCTCGGCGTCGATCTCCGCGTGCAGGCGCGAGATCCCGTTGTGGTCGAGCACCAGCGACAGCCCGTCCTGGCGCCCGATCCGGAACGGGAAGTGGGAAAGGCGTACCCGCTGCAGCATTCCGCGCGCGCCGAGGTAGCCCTCGAGAAACCAGATCTTCATGATCGACTCCGAGCCTTAGCGGCATTCTACCCCAGTTGCCGGCGGCGGGGCCGGCGCCGATAATGCCGCCGCATGGCGAGCCCTGCCCAGATTACCGAGCTGAGCGTCGATCCGGTGCCGCTTCAAGGCGGCGGCAGCGCTCGTTTGCGGGTCGCGGTCGCGATCGAGGCTCCGATCGTGTTCGACTTCGACTGCGCGCTGGAGTGGTTCGCCGCCGGCGGCGAGCAGCCGGTGCTGACCCGTCACCTGCGGCGCGACGGGATGGACGTGTCGTGGCTGCCGCGCGGGCGCTACGAGGTCCTTTGCCACACCCCGCGGCTGACCCTGGCTCCGGGCGAGTACCGGCTGGCGGTGACGCTCTACCAGCACCGGCGCGGCACGGCCGAGCCGCTCGACCGCCGCGAGCTCGAGGTCGCGGTCGGCGGGGAAGGGGCCAACGCCCAGCCGAGCCTGGCCTGGGATCTGACCACCCTCGGCGACGGCCCTGCGGTCGAGCGACTGTCGTGGCGGCGCGGGCACGAGGACTGGTTCTTCCGCCATTTCGACCACGCCGCGCGCACGATCATCAGCTACATGCTCGGCGACTCGCCGTTGCTCTCCGGCCGCATCCTGGATGTCGGCTGCGGCGACGGGATCACCGATCTTGGGGTGTGCCTGCGCTGCGACCCCGAGGAACTGGTCGGGATCGATCCGTTCGAGGGCTTCCGAAGGCTGCCGGAGATCATGGCCGCCAACCACGTCCCGGCCGATGCGCTGCCGGCCAAGCTCAGGTTCGAGGCGGCCTATGCCAACGAGCTGCCGTTTCCGGATGACCGTTTCGACGTGGTGCTCTCGTGGGGCTCGCTGGAGCACATCGCCGGCGGCTACCAGAAGGCGCTGACCGAGATCAGGCGGGTGCTCAAGGACGGCGGCCTGCTGTTCGTCCACCCCGGGCTTTATTACTCCAATTACGGTCACCACCTGGGCGAGTTCAGCGACGAGCCGCACTTTCACCTGACCCGAAGCCGCCAGGAGATCAAGGAGATCGTGTTCGGCACCGAGCCCAGGTACATGGACCGCGCCGGCGAGTTCTCGTCCCCGCTCGAATACTGGCAGTGGTTCAACGAGCTGAACCCGATTACCGTCTCGGGTTTCGAGCAGCAGCTCAGAGCGCTGGGGTTCGAGTTCTACCGGGCCGCGCTGCGCACCGAGGACTTAATCGAATACCACCATCCGGCGCTGCAGCAATACCCGATGCAGGACCTGGCCACGGTGGAGCTGTATCTGTCGGCTTGGAACCGCAAATGCAAATGAGGCCCATCGGTGTCTTGCTGCTCGCCGCGCTGATCCTCGGCTGCGCGACCCGGCACGAGTCGCTGGCCGAGCGCTGTGCCCCGGAACGGGGCTGGCGCGACGGGGCCGCCGGCAGCGAGGCGCCCGCCGAATGCCCCGGCGATGGCGGGAAGCTGTGGCTCGAGGCCTACAACCTGGGCCGCCGCCACCACGAGTTCAGCGCCGAGCTGGCGCGCCTCGATGCACGCATCGAGACCTTGTCGAGAAGCGAGGACCAGCTCGATCAGGCCGCCGCGCGCCGGGCGGGCCTCGAACGGGTGCGCCTGATCCGCGAGCTCGAAGCGATTCGCGGCGCGGCCCAGATCCGCGGCTGGTCCGACGGATAGCACGTCGACCTACATAATTCCCCTTTTTTGGAGGTGTCAGATGTTGGTGGCTGCTCCGGTCAAGTGTGCAACCGCGCTGAAATCCGATGGCAGCACTCGACCAGGCCCAGTTCAATTTCAGCCCGACGGTTGGCCTGGCGGTCAGCCTGATGGTCGGCTTTCTGGTGTTTGCCGTCGCGCTGGATCTGACGCGGGATCAGTTTCTGAGGGTCATGAGAAATCCGAAGGCGCCGCTCATCGGGCTGGCGTCGCGCTGGCCATCGGCCTGGCGGTGGCGTTCTTTCCGGCACTCGCTGGGGTGGCCATCACCGCGATTCTGTGGGGCGTGGTGCACTTGACGCTGGGGTTTGCACTCGCGGCGATGTGGATGCGGGTGCCCCCGACCGACCAACCGGCTTCGAAGACGTCATGACAGGAGGCGACATGGACCAACGAGACTTCAAGCAGGTCAGCCACGCGATCTGGGAGGCGATGGCGCCGGGTTGGGACGAGCGCCACGCCTATTTCGAGGAGATCGCGCGGCCCGTCACCGAACGAATGCTCGCGCGGCTGGCGCCTCTATCGGGCGAGAAAATCCTGGAACTCGCGGCCGGTACAGGCATCGTGGCAATGGCCGCGGCGCCTCT
>JBFJNB010000017.1:0-13414 GCA_041633655.1 Lysobacterales bacterium
CTTCAGCGCGTTGGCTGCGCTCCACACGCACAGCGTGCAGGTCAACAGGATCGGAGTCTCGATTTCGCCGAATTCCCGGACCTGGGTCTCACCGATCAACTTGCCGTAGCCGTTGCCGACGTGGATAAATGCCGGCACCGGGTGGGTGTACAGGTTCCCGGGCGCGGGGACGATCGCGGTGACCCCGGTGCGGATGTCGTCGCCCTGGATCAGGGTCGCATGGCCGACCCGGACGCCGGCGACGTCGGTGATCGCGTTCAGTGGACCCGGCGGAAACGTGCCGACGCTGAGGCCGATCTCGCGCGCCCGAGGCCGCGAGTCAGCCGCCGTCTCGTCGGGTTCCGCGGTCGCCAGCGGAATCAGCGCGACCGCGAGTAAGGCCAGCGTCGCTCGATGCATGATGGTCCTCCAGGTGACTCTCGTCGCCGCGGGTTCAGGCCTGCTCGTAGGCCTGGTGCAGCCAGCCCTTGACCTCGGCGTCGACCTCGATCGGGTCCTCCAGCCGAACCCGATGGGAAACCATCTGGTTGAAGCTCCCGGCGCTTTCTAGCCGGCTGTTGGGTTCGACGTCGTCGAGGCGGATGCCGAGATCCACCCGGGTGCTGGTGGAGGGCTGGATCAGCGCGAACTGGCGTTTGCGCCGGATGCTGACGTAGGTCTTCTTGGGAGCGATTTCGACGTCTTCGCCGAACCGCTCGACCACCCCGATCAGGGTGTCGTAGATGGGTCTCAAGCCGGACTTCGGTCCCGCGTATTGGGCCGCGACCACGTCTTTGTTGCCGACGATGGCCTCCCTCAAGTACTCGGAAGCAATCAGATTGGCGTAGCCGTGGGTCACGCCGTGTTCGGATTTCAGGTGATCGACGAGCTCACCGTGCTTGCTCAATCCGAACCCCTCCACGAGCTGCAACCACGCGTCCAGGTCCTTGCCGGTTTTTTCCTCCAGATTTCGGAGCATCCCCGCCATTTGTTGTTCGGGGGAAGACATTGCGGTCCTCCTCTTTGGTCCCTCCAGAGGTACGAATTGTAGCGGCCTCGGCGGTTTTCGTCATGACTGGGCAGGGTCGTTTCCGCCGGTTTTAGTATCATCGACGCCATGAACCTGGTGGGCGGCTGTCATTGTGGCAACCTCAGCGTGGCGCTGGACTGGCCCGACGGCGCGGTGGTACCGGTGCGCTGCTGCGGGTGCAGCTTCTGCCGCCGGCACGCCGGCTCCTGGACCTCGCACCCGCGAGCCAGCCTGACGGTCCGGGTCCGTTCGCGCGCCGATCTGAGCCGCTACCGCTTCGGCACCGAGACCGCGGATTTCCTGATCTGCGCGCGCTGCGGGCTGGTGCCGGCGGCGGTCAGTCGAATCGACGGCCGCGATTACGCGGTGGTCAACGTGCGCACGCTGGAGCTGGACCCGGCGCAGCGGGCCCCACCGCAATCGACCGATTTCGATGGCGAGGACATCGCCCAGCGGCTCAAGCGGCGCCAGCGCAACTGGATCGGCGATGTTCGAATCGAGTTCGGCGCCACCGGGTGAGCGTTCTCAGTCATCGTCCCCGGGCGCGCCGTCCAGGTCGGGCGCGAAAAACGCGATCGCCTCGGGCTTGATCGCCCGCACCCGCTCCAGCACTCCGGCGTCGAGGATGTAGTGGCGGCCTTTGAAACTGACGATCCCGAGTTCGCCCCGATTCAGCGCCTGCTGCTGCCCCGCGGTAACGAACAGCTTGCGGATCTTGCCGGCGTACTGAAAATAACGCGCCTCCTCGGCCTCCGCCTCGTTGCGTGCGGCCGGCGGGATCAGTTTCTTCAGTTCGATGTTGACCTCGCGTCGGCGTTGCTCCAGTTCCCGTTTTTTGCGGGCCGCCTCGGCTTTTTCGCGCATCTCCACGCGTGAGCGCTCGGAGTACGCCTGCGCCAGGCTGATGGCGTCGGCTTCGGCGGCGCCCTTGGGTCGGTCGCCGCCGTGCTGACGCCGGCGCTTGGTGGCTTTTTTCTTGACCAGCCCCAGCTTCAGCAATTGATCCTGCAGCGAGGTGCCGCTCATTTCATTCGTCCACGTCGTCGGTGTCCAACTGACCGCTCAGCCGCCGCCGGATGTGCGACCACGACATCCCGACCGCCAGTACCGTGGCCGTGATCACGACCGCGATCCAGCCGCCGACCCCGGTCGCGCCCAGATCCAGCCAGCGCATGTCGACCAGCAGCCACACCAGGGTCCCGAGCAGCGCCAGGGTCAACCCGATCCCGAGCCAGCCCAGGCTGCGCACCGTCGCGCGCAGATAGATCACCGCGCCGATCACCAGCACCACCCCGGCCAGCGCCTTCAGCGGCAGCATCTGCTCGCCGGAGCCGGCGAGCCAGTGGTAATAGGAGTACCCGGCCGGATTGAAGCTGAGTCCGACCAGCACCAGCGCGCCGATCCAGCGGATCAGAAATCCAACGGGGCCGAATTGCGATCGCGCTTGCGCCATGCTTAGGGAACCTCTGATTTCATGGCCGCTCGCTCCGCGCCGCCCGAGGGCGATTGCTTGGGACGGCCGGGCTCGGCTGCCAATTATCCCCCCGCGGCCCGGAATCTCAACCCGGCGCCATGAAGCGCGCCGCCATCCGGGGTCCGGCCGCCTCGTCCTCGTGCTTGAAGTACACAAACGCGCGCTCCCAGGCCTGGTCGGCGATCCGCTTGCGCCACTGACCCAGGTCGGCGTCCGAGTAAGCGCTCCGGCGCAGGCGCAGATACCCCCAGTCCGCGGTCGCCTCGAGCGTATCCGCCGGAGCCTGATCGCCATCGGCGATCACCAGCGCCGCGTTGGCCGCGCGCAGCGCATCGAAGGTCGCGGGTTCGAACCAGGACGGGTGGCGGAATTCGAACGCGCAGCGCAGCGTTCCCGGCAACCGATCCAGAAACTCGGCCAGCAGCGCGTGGTCGGCGCGGAAGGTCGGCGGCAACTGAAACAGCACGCAGCCCAGACGCTCACCCAGCGGCTCGAGCGTGGCCAGCAGGAACGTCAGCGGCTCGGCCGCGTCCTGGAGCGGCCTGAAGTGGGTGATGCGGCGCGAGGCCTTGATCGCAAAGCGGAACTCGGGGGGGACCTGCCGCGCCCAGTTGGCGACCACGTCGCGTTTCGGCATCCGGTAGAAGGTGTTGTTGATCTCGACCGTGGGCAGCCGCTGCGCAAAGTGCGCGAGCATCTCCGCGGGTTTGATCGCAGGCGGGTAGAAGGGCCCCTTCCATTCGGAGTAGCTGTAACCGCTGGTGCCGGCGCGGATCAACATCGTGCGCCGCAGCATAACATGGGGTCGGAACGGGTTGATTTGGCGCCCGATGGGGGCTAGCCTGCGGCAGTTGCCGGTTACCGGTGTCTGCCTTTGGGTGAGAAAACCGTCCAGTCGGCGTGGACCGTCTTTTTTCTGCTGTTAGGCGGCCTGTCGCTGACCCTGCTGTTGACCCGACCGCCGCCGGTGACCGAGGACGCGTCGCTGCTGGACGCGGTCACCCAGCGCGGGGTGCTGCGGGTGGTCACCCTGAACAGCCCCGTTACCTACTATTGGGTCCACGACGAGGAAGCCGGGATCGAGTTCGAGCTGGCTCGCGGCTTCGCGCGCCACCTGGGCGTCGATCTGCAAATGGTGGTCGCGTCCACTTTCGGCGAGCTGTTTCGGATGCTGGCGCGCGGCGACGCCGACCTGGCCGCGGCCAACATCACCGCGACCGAGGCACGCCGCGCGCAGGTGCGCTTCGGCCCCCCGTACATGGAAGCGGTCCAGCACGTGGTGTACAAGGCCGGATCGCGGCGGCCGCGCAAACCGGCCGACCTGGTCGGCCGTTCGCTCGCGGTCATCGCCGAATCGAGCTACGTGGAGTCGTTGCGCGCGCTGGCCCGCTCCACCCCCGAGCTGAAATGGGTGGAACGCCGTGACGCCGACATCGAGGCGCTGTTCGAGGCGATCACCGAGGAACGCCTGGAGCTGACCGTGGCCGATTCCACCGTGCTCGACGTGCACCAGCGCTTCTACCCGGAGCTGAAGCGCGCGTTTGCGCTGACCGAGGGCCAGCCGATCGCCTGGGCGTTTTCCGCCGCGCGCGACGAGAGCCTGCTGCAGGAAGCCGGATCCTATTTCCGGCGGCTGGAACAGGACGGGCGCCTGAACTCGATCAAGCAGCGCTACCACGCCTATCTGCCACGCTACGATCGGGTCAATACGCTGTATTTCCTGCGCCATATCAACAGCCGGCTCAAGCCGTTGATCCCGTATTTCCAGCGCGCCGCCGAGGAAACCGGCTTCGACTGGATCCTGTTGGCCGCGATCGCCTATCAGGAGTCGTTGTGGGACCACGAGGCGGTTTCGCCGACCGGGGTCCGCGGGATCATGATGCTGACCAACTCGACCGCGCGCATGATGGGGGTCGACGATCGCGCCGATCCGCTGGAGAGTATCCTCGGCGGGGCGCGCTACCTGGCGCGGGTCGAGCGCAAGATTCCGGATCGCATTCCCCGGCCGGACCGGCTGTGGATGGCGCTGGCGGCCTACAACATCGGCTACGGGCACCTCGAGGACGCGCGGATCCTGGCGCAGCGCGGCGGTGGCGACCCGGACCGCTGGGCCGACGTGCGCGCGGCGCTGCCGCTGCTGAACCAGAAGGCCTGGCACTCGCAGACCCGCAACGGCTACGCGCGGGGCACCGAAGCGGTGCGCTACGTGCAGAACATCCGCAGTTTTTACGACATCCTCAACTGGCGGCTGGCGCGCCGCGATCTGGCGTTCGTCGATCACCCAACGCAGCCGCATCCGGCGCCCGCGTGCTGCGGTCCGGAGCGCGAGCGGGCCGCGGCGCAGTAGCCGCGCTGTAGCCCCTTGGACATCGTGATAAAATCCCGCCGGGACGGATGTGGCGAGCTCGTGGACGATCTGGTGGTCTGTCTGGGCAGCTTGATTATCAGCGCGCTACAGAACCGGGAGACCAAGCCTGCATGACAAACTTCGGGCACGGAACGCATGTCGGTCTGCGCCGAGACCACAACGAAGATACCTACTGCGCGGAGCCGCGCCTGGGGTTGTGGCTGGTGGCCGACGGGATGGGAGGCCACGAACTGGGTGAGGTCGCCAGCGCGATCGCGCGCGATACGGTGGTCGAGAAATTCGGCCAGGGGGAGTCGCTGGCCAGCGCGATCAAAACCGCGGCCCAGCGCATCATCGACCAGTCCAAGGTGCGCCAAAGCTCGATGCCGATGGGCACCACGCTGGTGGCCGCGGCGGTCAACGGCAACAGCTACGAGGTGGCCTGGGTCGGCGACAGCCGGGTCTATCACTGGAACGGCGCGCTCAATCAGCTGACCTCGGATCACTCCTACGTGCAGGAGCTGGTGGATCAGGGCGCGATCAGCGCCGAGCAGGCCAAGACCCATCCGCACCGCAACGTCGTCACCCAGGCGCTCGGGGTCACCGAACCGGAATCGCTCCGGGTCGATACGGTCCGCGGCGAGCTGAAGCCCGGCGAGCTGCTGCTGCTGTGCAGCGACGGGCTCACCGAAGAAGTCGACGACGAGTACATCGCCCACGTGCTGTCGCGCGAGATGGAACCCCAGGAAAGCGTCGACCACCTGATCCTGGCCGCGCTCGACCACGGCGGCTCGGATAACGTGACCGTGGTGCTGATCGGGCAGTAGCGCGCCTCGCGCTACCCGCCGGCGGCGCGCTGACTCAGTTCTCTCAGCCGCGCGTGATCCGGGCGCGCCTGCAACCCGCGGTCGATCATCTTGCGCGCCATTTCCAGGTTGCCGCGCTCCAGGTTGCTGATCGCGGCGCTGGCCCACAGGTCGGCGATGCGCTCCAGGCGCTCGTTCGCGCGCGCGTTCTCCGGATCGAGCTCCAGCACCCTCAGGTACAGGTCCATCGCGTTGCGGCCGGGCGGATGGCTGTACACGTTGGCGTCGTAGAATTGATCCGCCTGGCGCAACAGCTCGGCGATCTGCCCGCGGTCGGCCGTGGGCGAGTCGGTCCCGGGGTCGGCCGCGCCCGGGATTTCGAGCCCCTGGTCGACGAACTGCTGTTCGAGCCGGGTCAGCAGGTAGACGATGACTGGTCATCCGGAAACTCGGCTCGCGCCCGAACCAGCAACGCGTGCGCGCGCTCCAAATCGCCGGCGGCCCAGGCCGCCTGCGCCGTGGTTTCCACCTGGTTGGCCAGCTCGCGCAGCGCGAGCCTGGCCGCGTCGTGGTTCGGGTCCTCGGCCAGCACCGCGCGATAGCGCTCCAGCGCGTTGTCTCCCCCCGGCGAGAGCAAGCGGCCGGCCGCGACCGCCTCGGCCGCCGCGGTCATCAATGCGGCGATCCGCTCGGCTCGCGCGGGCCGGTCGGCCGGCGGCGCCACGGTCTGGCCGTCCGGCCCCGGTCGCGGGGGCGGCGCGTCGGTCCCATCGTCGCGCTCGAACATCCGCCAGCCCAGCACCAGGACCAGGATCAGCACGATGGCCGCGGTGCCCCCGATCGCCAGCGGCAGCGCGCTGCGGCGCCGGGCCGTGACCCGCCGCGGCTGCGCCGGCGCACGCGGCGGCGCGGGCGAAACGGGTTTGGCCTCGACCCGCCGGCGGACGGGCTTCCCCTCCCGGCGGGACCCGGTATCGGTCTCGAGGTCGTCGAGGAACTCGTCCGCGGTCCGGTAGCGCGCGTCGCGGTCCTTGGTCATCAGCCTCTCGATCACCCGCTGATAACGTTCGAACTCGGGCGGCAGCGGCGGCACCGGGTCGTTGATCTGCATCAGCGCGACCGAGAACGGATCGTCCGCATCGAACGGCGGCCGTCCGGTCAACATCTCGTAGAACACCACCCCCAGGCTGTACAGGTCGGTGCGATGGTCGACCTTCTCACCTTTGGCCTGCTCCGGGCTCATGTAGTGCGGGGTGCCGATCGAGGTCCCCAGCTTGGTCGCCCCGGTGTTGGAATCCACCGCCTTGGCGATCCCGAAATCGGCGAGCACGCAATCGCCGTTGGCGCGGAACAGCATGTTGCCGGGCTTGACGTCGCGGTGCACGAAACCCTTGGAATGCGCGTACTGCAGGCCCTGGGCAATGTCGGTGACGATGTGGACCACCTCTTCGGGGCTCATGCCGGCGTTCATCCGGTCCCGCACCGTGCCGCCCGGGAGGTACTCGCTGGCCATGTAGTAGTGGTTGTCGTGGACCCCGATGTCGTAGACCGTCAGCAGGTTGGTGTGGTTGAGCTGGGCGGCGATCCGGCCTTCCTTCAGGAACCGCTTGCAGTAGGTTTCATCGACCGCCAGTCCGGGGGTCATGACCTTGAGCGCGACCTCGCGGTGGAGGTTTTCCTGCACCGCCAGATACACCGTGGCCATTCCGCCGACACCGATCTCCCGCTCGATCCGGTAGCCGGGAATCTCCACCCGCGGGGTTTCAGTCGAATCTGCGTGCATGGTGCCTCAGGTGCATACGACGGGCTGCCGCCGGTGGGTGTACGTCGGCGCAGGCTGTCTATCGGCGGTCTGAGCCTGTAGCCAGAGCGGGCGCATCGTGCTTACGGTGCGGACGACTCCAGCGCCTTGAGCGCGGCGACGAATTGGGCGGAACGGTAGTTCTCCTCGTCCTTGGTCGCGTCGAATAGCGCCTGCGCCTGCGCACGCATTGCCTCGGCGCGCTCGCTGCCGATGGCGCCGTTGCCCTCGAACGCGAGGATCACCGAATCGACCGCCATCGCGGCCTGCTCCGCCGCCGCGTAGTCGCGGTACTGGCCGCGTTCGCCGTCGCCCAGGATGCTGGCCAGGATTCCCTTCAGCATCGCGCCGTCGAAGGTCGCCGCCTGAACCCGCGGCAGCGCGCCTTCGATCGTGTCCAGCAACACCCGGGCGGCAACGCGGGTTTCGTCGTGCCCGCGGGTCGTGGCCAGGTGCAGGTCCTTGACCTGGCCAGCCAGCCGTTCGCCCAGGCCCGAGTCCAGCGCGGTGACCACGTGGCGGAACATCAACAGGCTGGCGTCGTTCAAGCGCACCACGCCGGGACCCAGGCCGGTGCTCTTGCGCGGCTCCCAGCGGTCACCGAACATCGAGCGGTGGCAGGCGTGGCAGTCGAACAGCACCAACTCGGGAAAAATACCGTCCCGGCCCGCCTCGGGGTCGAGCAGGGTCTCCAACTGGGTCGCCGCGGCCACCCCCTGCCCGACCGCCCAGTCGCGGGCGCCGTTCAAATCGCCTTTGCGCTCCAGGTAGTCGGGGTCGATCTCGAAATGCGGATGCAGCCAGGTGAAGGTGTCCAGTTCGAACGCGAGCCGCGGGTGGCCGGCGCCCATGATCCGGTGGGTAATCATCTGGTCTTTGTTGCCCAGATGGCAGGACATGCACAGCCGCGCGCGCGCCATCGGCTCCTCGGTCGGGTACATGCCGGCGGCCAGGTTGTCCTCGTGGCTCACCTGCCCGGAGGCGTGCGAGGACAACCACTGCTCGGCGCCGCCGTGACAGGCCTCGCAGCCGACCCCGTCGCCGAGGTCGAATTTTTCGCCCCGCGCGGCGGCCGGTACGTTGTCGGCGTGGCAGTCCAGACAGATGTCCGCCTCGTGGGCGTTGCCCAGCCCCAGTTTCTGGGCGATGCGCCGGGACCGCTCGTCGGTCAGCAACTGGTAGGCCTCGGCGTGCGGGTCCTCGCTCTGCCACAGGGCGAATTCGTTTTGATTGACGTTGGAGTCCCGAAACTTGGAGACCGAGCCGTGACAGGTGCTCGAGGCGCAACTCGCCACCCCGAGATGCTTGTGGGTTCCGGCGGATGGGAGCGCCGCTCCGGCCGCGATCGGCGCCAGCGCCACCCACCCTGCCAGTACCACGCCCGTTCGTCTCATCTCGTCGCGTCGCCCCGTCGCTTGCCTGGCGGCCAGGCCTGTCCCAACAGCGGGTTAGACTTGGGCCGGATCGGCCCAGAATTCAACAGACCGGTGTCGGCGGTCGATACCTTCTCGTTGAATAGTCCGGCAGGCTATAGCCCGCTCGATAGTATGCCACCGTATCTGCCTGATTGCTCTTTTTTCGGGTACACTGCCCCGGTTTGAGCGTCATCCGCCGCCTCTCGGCGGTGCTTCCGAACCAACATCGCCATTCACGCAATGGCAAACGCCAAGGGATCGTTTGAAAAGTGCAAATAAAACTCCTTCCGATCACGCTGCTGCTCGCACTGGTCCCGATGGGCGCCTGGGCCGCCGGCTCCGAACAGTCGCTGGTTCTGGTCGACCACTGGGTCGGGTACACCGCGCTGGTGATCTTCGTCGCCGCCTACGGGCTGGTCATCGCCGAGGAATTCACCCACCTGCGCAAATCCAAGCCGGTGATCCTCGGCGCCGGGGCGATCTGGGCGATCATCGCGCTGCAGTACTCCAGAGCCGGGATCGACCACGCTGCCGAGGAGGCGGTGCGCCACTTCCTGATCGAGTTCGGCGAGCTGTTCCTGTTCCTGCTGGCGGCGATGACCTACGTCAATGCGATGAGCGAGCGCAACGTGTTCGAGGCGCTGCGCTCGTGGCTGGTCAGCCGCGGCTGGGGCTACCGCAAGCTGTTCTGGATTACCGGGGTCCTCAGCTTCTTCCTGTCCCCGATCATCGACAACCTGACCACCGCACTGGTCATGTGCGCGGTGGTGATGGCGGTCGGCAAGGACAACGTCCGGTTCGTCGCGTTGAGCTGCGTCAACATCGTCGTGGCCGCCAACGCCGGCGGCGCGTTCTCGCCGTTCGGCGACATCACGACCCTGATGGTGTGGCAGCGCGGGCTGGTGGATTTCGGCACCTTTTTCCTGCTGTTCGTCCCGTCCACGGTCAACTACCTGATCCCGGCGGCGATGATGCACTTCGCGGTGCCCGACGAGACGCCGCAAACGGCCGAGGCGGTGACCCATCTCAAACGCGGTGCGCGGCGCATCATGTTTCTGTTCATCTGCACCATCGCGACCGCGGTCAGCTTCCACAACTTCCTGCATCTGCCGCCGTTTCTGGGGATGATGACGGGCCTGGCGTATCTTAAATTCTTCGGCTACTACCTGCGCCGTACCCACAAGATCACCGCCGCGTTCGACCCCAACTACGGGGTCGCCGGCGACGTCTCGGCGTTCGACAGCTTCCGCCAGGTGGCGCGCGCGGAATGGGACACGCTGCTGTTCTTCTTCGGGGTCATCATGTGCGTCGGCGGGCTCGGTTTCATCGGCTACCTCGAAGTGGCCTCGGTCGCGATGTACGGCGACCTTGGCCCGACCATAGCCAACACACTGGTCGGTATCCTCTCGGCGCTGGTCGACAACATTCCGGTGATGGTCGCGGTGCTGCAGATGCACCCGCAGATGGACCTCGGCCAATGGCTGCTGGTGACGCTCACCGCCGGTGTCGGCGGCAGCATGCTGTCGATCGGATCGGCCGCCGGGGTGGCGCTGATGGGGCAGGCCCGCGGTCTGTACACCTTCTTCGGCCACCTCAAGTGGGCCCCGGCGATCGCGCTCGGCTACGGGGCCAGCATCATCGTGCACCTTTGGATCAACGCCGCATCGTTCGACGGCATCCCGATCGTGAAGTAATAGCGCGAGCCCGCATCTCTCAGCACCGATGCGGGCTAGGCGGAGATCGCCAGCCGCTCAGAGCCGAGCCACAGGCAGCGCCCGCCGCTGCGCTCGTCGATTTGCTTCAGGCGCCGCCGATGCGCGGCGATCTCCGCCTCGTCGGCACGCCGGACGATCAGCGGCGGCCGCGCCCGGGCCCCCGGCTCGACCGATTCGGTCAGGTCCGCGGCGGCACTCATCTTGAGCGCCAGCGTGGTCTGCCCGCCGGTCATCCGCAGGTAGACCTCCGCCAGGATCTGGGCATCGAGCAGCGCGCCGTGCAGGTTGCGGCGCGAGTTGTCGACCTCGTAGCGCCTGCACAGCGCATCGAGCGAGTTTCTCTGGCCCGGGTGCATCGAGCGCGCCAGCTCCAGCGAATCGATCACCTCGACCAGGTCCTCGATCCGGCCGGGCTCCCCGGTCACCCGCTCGATCTCCTGGTTCAGGAAGCCGAGGTCGAACGGCGCGTTGTGGATGACCAGTTCGCTGCCGCGGATGAACTCGAGCAACTCCCCGACGATTTCGGAGAACAGCGGCTTGTCGCGCAGAAACTCGTCGTTGATGCCGTGCACCGCCAGCGCCCCGGCCTCGACCGAACGCTCGGGATTGAGGTAGGTGTGGAAGCGGCGCCCGGTCAGCTGCCGATCGTTGAGTTCCAGCGCGCCGATCTCGATGACCCGATGGCCCTCCCCGGGCTCCAGGCCAGTGGTTTCGGTGTCCAGTACGACCTGCCTCATCCCGGGATCGCCGCCTTCGCGAGCCGGTCGGCGGCTTCGTTGTCCGGGTGGCCGCTGTGGCCCTTGACCCAGTGCCAGTCGACCTGGTGGCGGTGGCGGAGCGCATCGAGTTCCTGCCACAGATCCTGATTCTTTACCGGCGCGCGGGCAGCGGTCCGCCAGCCGTTGGCCTGCCAGCGTGGAAGCCACTGGGTGATGCCGTTCCTGACGTAGCTCGAGTCGGTGTACAGATCGATCCGGCAGCTTCGCTTCAGCGCGCGCAGCGCCTCGATCACCGCCTTGAGTTCCATCCGGTTGTTGGTGGTCTCGGCCTCGCCCCCGCTGAGAGTCTTCTCCACCCCCCCGTAGCGCAGCAGCGCGCCCCACCCCCCCGGGCCGGGGTTGCCGCGGCAGGCGCCGTCGGTGTAGACGATCACTCGCCGCATCTTTCGGCCAGCACCGAACTGGTGCTGACCCGCCCCTTGAGTCCGCTCAGCCCGAGCTGCCGGAGTCTCAGGATCGGCACCGACTGACGTTTCTTGCGCGCCACCACGATATAGCCCTGACCCAGGTTGCCGAGCCAGGCCATGCCACCCGAGCGCCGGCTCAAACGCGCCAGCCAGCGCACCACCCGGCTGCGCTCGTGCCCGATCGGGCGCACCATCAGGGGGTGCAGGTCGAACCCCTTGAGCCGCTCGACCAGTCTCCCGGCGCGCACCGGCTTGAGCTCCAGCGCGCGCCAGCGCGCCCCCCGGCGCCACGGATTGACGCCGATCAGCACCGCGATGCCCTCGGGCTTGAGGATCCGATGCAGCTCCGACAGCACGCCGTAGCCGCTGCCCTGTAGCTCGTGGACGTGGTGCAGCACCACCAGCGCGTTACTCTCGCTGGCCAGGGGCAACTCGTACAGGCGGCCGCGGAAGCAGCCCTCGACCCGGCCATCCGGCGTCACCCACGCGGAGTGGCGACTGATGGTCTGCGCGGTGCTCAGCAGGTCCGGGCCGTCGGGCCACGCGGTCAGCTGCAGCGCGTGGTAACCGAATACATTGGCCACCACCGCCTGGCATTCGCGCAGCTCGGAAGACAACAGCGCCGGGTCCGGAAATCGCGACGGCCACGGGCGCGCGACCGGCGCGGACATGCGGTTCATGTCGGGTTGCTCCTCATCGGCGCTCATTGTACCAAGCCGGCGACGCGCTGCACGCGGCCGCCGCGCATCGCCGCGGCGGGGCGCTCTTTGCACGTCCATTCAGTTTCAGTATGCTGCGGCCCTGGTTTGCGACCCGGAGTGTTCATGGGATTTCTTGCCAGTAAAAAAGCGTTGATCGTCGGGGTCGCCAGCCCGCGCTCGATTGCCTGGGGCATCGCCGCGGCGATGCACCGCGAGGGGGCGGAGCTGGCGTTCACCTACCAGAACGAAAAGCTCAAATCGCGGGTCGACAAGATCGCCGAGGAGTGCGGCTCCTCGATCGTTCTGCCCTGCGACGTGGCCAGCGACGAGGAAATCGACCAGGTGTTCGGGACCCTCGCTGACAAGTGGGGCGCGCTCGACATCGTGGTGCACTCGGTGGGGTACGCCCCGCGCGAGGAACTGGAGGGTAGCTTCGTCGACGCGGTGACCCGCGAGGGCTTCCAGATCGCGCACGATATCAGCGCCTACAGTTTCGCCGCGCTGGCGAAGGCAGCGCGGCCGCTGATGCAGGGACGCGCCGGGGCGCTGCTGACACTGTCCTATCTCGGCGCGGTGCGGGCGATGCCCGCCTACAACGTGATGGGTCTGGCCAAGGCCAGTCTCGAAGCGTGCGTGCGCTACCTGGCCCACAGCCTGGGGCCGGAGGGGATCCGGGTCAACGGCATCTCCGCCGGCCCGATCAAGACGCTGGCCGCGGCGGGGGTCGCCAATTTCCGCCGGATGCTCGACCACGTCCAGAGCCACGCGCCGCTGAGGCGCACCATCACGATCGAAGAGGTCGGCAACGCCGCCGCGTTCCTGTGCTCCGACCTGGCCTCCGGCATCACCGGCGAGATCACCTACGTCGACTCAGGTTACAACATCGTCGGCATGACTGGCTTGGAGTAGCCTTCGAGGGGGTCAGAGCCGAGTTTCCTTACGGAAATCGGGTCTGACCCC
>JBFJNB010000018.1:0-12886 GCA_041633655.1 Lysobacterales bacterium
TACCGCGTCCAGCACCGCCGCGCGCACCTCGGAGGACCAGGACAGGTCGACCTCGCCGGTTATGGCCACCACCCGGAATCCGCCCTCGTCGCGCACCTCACATCCGTTCATGGTCTTCCCGCTTGATTCTTTTGGTCATCTCGAGGACGTTGCCGGCGCCCCGCGCCGGGCGCTGGAACCCCCACGAATCCATCACCGAATCGATGAAATTGATCCCCAGTCCACCGGGACGACATTCACTCAAATCCCGTGGCCGGATGCAACTGACATCGACGGGATCGGCGTAGTCGCGCAGGCGGAACGTCAGCTCATCGCCGTCCAGGCTGATGCGCAGCCGGATCTGGCGGTCGCGCTGGCCGCGGTAGGCGTGCCGGATCACGTTGCTGACCGCCTCGTCGATCACCAGCACCAGCTTGCGCTCCAGCTCCTCGCCGCAGCCCGAGCGGGCGCAGGCGTCGCGGACCCGGTCGCGCACCTGCTTCAGATTGCTCGGGCAGGAGTCGAAGGTCAGATCCACCAGCGGAGCGCTCACGACCGGCCCTCGACCAGCAACAGCGTGGTGTCGTCGCCGAGCTGCATCCGCCGCAGATGCGAGACGATCGACCCCAGCCGCGGTTTCGGCGGGCGGTCCCGGTGCGCCGCGATGACCTTCCTGAGCCCGGCCTCCATGAGCATGCTGCGGTCCGGCGCGCGCGCCTCGGTGACCCCGTCGGAATAGAAGTACATCGCCCCCCCGCGCAGCCTGACCCGCTCCTCCGGGTAGGCGTCGTGCGGGATGATCGCCAGCGGCGGCGCCGGCGCCGGGTAGGCCGAAAACCGCCTGCCGGTGTCGTGCAGCGGCGGCGGAAAGCCGGCGTTGGACCAGACCAGAGAGCCCTCGTCAGGGTCGTAATAGCCGGCCACCGCGCAGATGAACATCCCGTCGGCAACCGAGGTCAACAGCTCGTTGTTGACCTGCGAGAGCCACTCGCCCGGCGGCATGCCGGACTTGCCGATCCAGCGCAAGAGCGAGGTCGCGCGCACCATCAGCAGCGCCGCGTTCATGCCCTTGCCGGAAACGTCCCCGATCGCGAATCCGATCCGCCCGTCGGGCAGCTCGAAGTGGTCGTAAAAGTCCCCGGAGGCCATCCGCGCGTTGTTGATCGCCAGCGCGGTCGGCGCGGCCAGCACCCGCAAGGTGTCGCGGTCGTTCTCGTCGAAAAGGCCCCCGTCGCGCTTGTTCAATACCTGCAGCACGCCGATCACGCCGTCGGCCGAGCGCAGCGGCGTGCACAGGATCGAGCGCGTGCGAAAGCCGGTATCGCGGTCGACGTTGCGGGCGAAATCGGGATCGGCGCCGGCGTCGCGCACCAGTTGGCACATGTTCTCCTTGGCCGCGCGCCCGACGATGCCGCGGCCAACCTCGAGCCGAAGTCCGGTCACGTTGACCGGCCCGGCGCAGGCCCGGCATTCCAGCCATCCCCCGGGCTCTTCGATCAGAAACACCGAGGCCGCCTCGGCGTGCATGTACCCGGCGATCCGGTCGACCGCGTGGTTCAGGGTGGCGCCGATGTCGATCGATTGCGCGAATTCCTGCCCCAACTCGGCCAGCAGCTCCAGGTGTGCGAGCGATTCGGCGGGGCGCTCGGTGAGCGCTTCGGTGAGCGCCTGGCTCACGGTTCGGCCTCGCCGCCCTCGTCGCCCTCGCGTCGGCGCTTGACCCGGTCGCTGCGCTTGCGGCTGACCCCGATCAGGGTCATCACCGGCCCGGAGATCGCGTAGGTCAGCGCGATCCCGCACAGCGCCTTGGGCAGATCGATCGCCAGCAACACGAACACGATCACCAGCACCAGGATCCACAGGAACGGGACCCGGTCGGTCTTGGGCCAGGTCTTGAAGCTGTGGTAGCGAACGTTGCTGACCATCAACAGCGCGGTCGCCACGGTGGCCACCGCCGCGATGACGTTGACTTCCGCGCCGCGGATGCCCTCGGCCTCGCAGGCCCAGATCGAGGTGATGATCACCGCCGCGGCCGCCGGTGAGGCCAGTCCCTGGAAATAGCGCTTGTCGCCGACGCCGGCCTGGGTGTTGAAACGCGCCAGCCTGAGCGCGGTGCATGCGGCGAACAGAAACGCCGCCAGCCAGCCGATCTTGCCCATCGCCTGGCCGTATTCGGACAGACTCGCCAGCGCCCACAGATAGACCACCAGCGCCGGCGCCAGCCCGAACGAGACCAGGTCCGACAGGCTGTCGTACTGGACCCCGAAGTCCGACTGGGAGCCGGTCAGGCGGGCGATCCGCCCGTCCACCCCGTCCAGCAGGCCGGCGATCACCACCGCCTCGGACGCGGCCACGAAACGGCCGTTCATCGCCGCGACGATCGCGTAGAAACCCGCGAACAGGGCGCCCGTCGTGAACAGGTTCGGCAGCAGATAAATGCCGCGCCGCTTGTTGGCGCTGGGTTGGCCGTGGGTACCGCTCATCGCACGAAAATGACCCGTCGATCGTTAAAAGGACCACAGTTTACCCGAAGTTCGGCCCGCCGCCCTTGCCCGCGAGCCCTGCGCGCGGATAATGGTCGCGGTCGATGAGCCGCGGTTCCGGACGCTATGAGCCGGCCAGGAGGATGATGTGATGAAACGGGCAATACCAGCCCTGCTGGGCACGACGCTGGCGCTGGTCAGCGCGGCCGGCATCGGCGCCGAGCGCGTCTACAAATGGACCGATGCCGACGGCGTGGTCCACTTCTCGGCCAGTCCGCCGCCGGAAGGCCCGGTCGAGCGGGTCACGCTGCCCGCCTACACTCCCCCGACCCCGCCGCCGGCGCCCGAGGCCACGGAGCCGGCGACCCGACCGGAAGGACCGCTCTACGCTGAGGCCGAGGCGCCCGACAACACCGCGGTCGAGGAAGCCAACCGGAAGAAGAAGTGCGACAAGGGCCGCAACATGCTCGCCCAGATCGAGCCGCGACCGCGCGTGTACCGGTTCGACGAGGACGGCAATCAGGTGTACCTGAGCGACCAGGAACGTCTCGACCTGCTGGATGAGGCGCGCCAACTGGTGGCCGAGAACTGCGCCGGTGGGAACCAAGGGTAAGCTCGCGCTCATCGCGCTCATCGCGCTCGGCGCGGCCGCGGCGCTGGCCGGGTACTGGTACTTCAACCCCCAGCAGCGTCCGTCCTGGGTGAGCGACGCGCTGCCAGTCGCCCCCAGCGCCGAGGTCAGGCTCTACCGCTGGCAGAACGACCAGGGCCAGTGGCAGATCACCGACCGGCCACCACCCCCCGGCACCGAGTTTGAGATCGTCTCCTACCGGGATGACACCAACGTCATGCCGGCACCCAAGACCGAGGACTAGGAAGAGCAGAGCTGTCGACTCCGTCGCAACGGAGGGCGGCTTCGTTCAGGGGTCAGAGCCGAGTTTCCTGCGGAAATCGGGTCTGACCCCGATCCGCGGCGCCCCGAACCCAGCCCGGAGCGAAAGACGGCGCGCTCGACCCGCCGCCTGCGGCCGGACCCACGCATCCAGCGCGGTCAGTTAAGAACTCCCGGGACGGAGAGTCGGAACCGGGGGATCGGCGCGTCGAAGCTCTCGCCGTCGTCGGTGCGCATCTCGTAGTGGCCCTCCATCGTGCCGACCGGGGCCTCGAGGATCGCACCCGAGGTGTAGCTGAAGCTCTGGCCCGGCTCCAGCCGCGGCTGCTGGCCGACCACCCCCGGGCCCTCGACCTTCTCGACCCGCCCGGAGCCATGGCTGATGATCCAGCGCCGCGAGATCAGCTGCACCGGGCGATCACCCAGGTTACGAATCGAAATGGTGTAGCTGAACGCGAACTGGCCCTCGCCGGGATCGGAATGCTCCGGCAGATAGGAGGGCCGGGCCCTGATTTCAACGCGGTTCGCCATCGGGCTTCCTTTGCGCGGCAATGTGGTTGGCCAGGCGCACGTAATCGGCCACCGCCAGGTCCTCGGGTCGATCCTCGGGCCGGATTCCGAGGCGTTCGAGTTCGGCCCCCGCAATCAGCCCGCGCAGGCTGTTGCGCAACTGCTTGCGGCGCTGGCTGAACGCCGCCGCGACCACCCGTGCCAGCACCCCGGGGTCCGCCGCTTTGGCTTCCGGCGCGGCGCGCGGGGTGAGCCGGACCAGCATCGAATCGACCCTTGGGCGCGGCCGGAACGCTTCCGGCCCGACCTCCAGCAACGGTTCCACCCGGCAATGATACTGCAAGCTGACGCTGAGCCGGCCATAGGTCTTGTTGCCGGGCTCGGCGGCCATCCGCGCGACCACTTCGCGCTGCAGCATGAAGTGCAGGTCCGCGATCATGTCGAGGAAATCCAGCAGGTGAAACAGAAGCGGGGTGGAGATGTTATACGGCAGGTTGCCGAGCAGCCGGATCGGCGCACCACCGGCCAGCGCACGATAATCGGCTCGCAGCGCGTCGGCGTTGACCAGCTCGACCCCGGCCAGCTCCGGATCGCCGCCCAGCGAGCGCGCCAGATCGCGGTCGATCTCGATCGCGGTGATCCGCGCACCCGACCCGACCAGCGCGCGGGTCAGCGCCCCGCGGCCGGGCCCGATCTCGACCAGGTGGTCACCCGGTCGGGGCGCCACCGCCGCGACGATTCGCTCGATGACCCGCGGATCGCTGAGAAAGTTCTGCCCGAAGCGCTTACGCGGTCGATGCTGCATCGCGCCTAGCGCCGAGTTCGATCGCCAGCGCGAGCGCTGCTTCCAGCGAGCCCGGATCGGCGACCCCGCGTCCGGCGATGTCTAGCGCGGTCCCGTGATCGACCGAGGTGCGGATGAACGGCAGACCCAGGGTCACGTTGACGGCGTGCCCGAAGCCCGAGTACTTCAGCACCGGCAGGCCCTGGTCGTGGTACATCGCCAGCACCACGTCGTGGTCCTCGAGCCGCGGCGGGGTGAACGCGGTATCGGCCGGCACCGGGCCGGTCAGGCGAAAGCCCTGGTGACGCAGCGACTCGAGCGCCGGCGCGATGACCTCGAGCTCCTCGCGGCCCAGCACCCCGTCTTCGCCCGCGTGCGGATTCAGCCCGCACACCAGCACCCGCGGGCGGGCGATGCCGAAACGCTGGCGCAGGTCCCGGTCCAGCACCCGGATCAGGTCGCCCAGTCCGTCGCGGGTGATCGCCTCGCTGACCCGGTTCAACGGCAGATGCGTGGTCGCCAGCGCCACCCGCAACGAACCGGCGACCAGCATCATCACCACGGTGCGCGTGTTGGTGCGCCCGGCCAGGAACTCGGTATGCCCGGTGAAACGGATGCCGGCGTCGTTGATGGCCCGCTTGTGCACCGGCGCGGTGACCAGCGCGGCAAACTCGCCGCGGGCGCAGCCGTCGGCGCCGCGCTTCAGGGTCTCGATGACCTGCGGGCTGTTGCGCGGATCGAGCCTGCCGGGGACCGCCGGGGCGGCCAGCGGCAGGTCGAGAATCTCGAGCGGGCCGCCCTCGCCGTGGGCTTTGGCGGTGAGCCGCACTCCGAGCCGTCGCGCGGTGCGTTCGAGCTGCTCGCGGCTGCCGATCAGCACCAGGTCCGCCGGCCGCGGGCGGGCCGCGACCCGCACGCACAGCTCGGGTCCGACGCCGGCCGGGTCGCCGACGGTCAGCGCAATCGCGGGGCGGGAGGACCGGTCATTCATCGCCGCAGCCGGCGCCGTCCCTCAGATGCGGAATTCGACGTAGGCCTCGTCGCGGATCTGGCGCTGCCACAAGCGCAGTTCCTCTTCGGCTTTGCGCAGGCGAATCGCCTCGCGCGCCTGCTCGCGCTGGATTTCCTCGGTGCGGTCCTGCTCGCGGGTGGCGATCTTCTGGATCAGGTGCCAGCCCCCGGCGCTCTGAAACGGCTGGCTGAGCTCGCCGTCGGCAAGGCTGTCGATGACCTCCCGCACCCGGCCGCCGAAGGTGCCGGGCTGGAACCAGCCCATGTCACCGCCGAGGTTGGCCGACGAGGTGTCGTCGGAGAACTGCTTGGCCAGCTCGCCGAAGTCCTCGCCTGACAGCAGCCGTTCGTGGATGTTGGTGATGATGTCGAGCGCTTCATCGGGGCCAACGACCTCGTTGATCGCGACCATGATGTGGCGGCAGTTGATCTCGGTGATCATCGTCTGCGAGGTGGCGCGGTAGTCGGTCACCTTGAACAGGTGATATCCCGATGCATCCCGTATCGGGCGGGTGAATTCTCCCTTGCTCAGCTCGCTCAACTCGGCCTCGATCACGGTGGGTACCTGGGCCGCGGGACGCCACCCGAGGTCGCCGCCCTGGAGCGCCTGCGGGCCGTTCGAATAGGTGATCGCCGCGGTCGCGAAGTCCATCCCGTCGAGCAGTTCCTGGTACACCTCGTCGGCTTTCGCGCGCGAGGCCTGGACCTCCTCCGGCGAGGCGCCCTCGGGCACGATGATCAGGATGTGCCCCAGCCGGTACTCGCCCTGGGGCTGGTCCTGGTTGCTCAAGAAAATGTCGATCTCGCTCTCGGACACGTTGACCCGGCTGTTGGCCACCCGCCGCTCCAGCTGCTGGATCGACAGCTCGTTGCGCATGTCCTCGCGAAACTGCTCCCAGCTCAGCCCGTCGGCGACGATCGTGCGCCGCATCTGATCGAGCGTGATCCCGGACTGGCGCGCGACCCGCTGGATCGCGGTGTCGATCTCGGAGTCGTTGATCCGGATCCCGGTCGCCGTGGCGTTCTGCAGTTTGATCTTCATCAGCGCGAGCTGCTCCAGGATCTGGCGTTCCAGGATGCCGCGCGAGGGCAGCTGCTGCCCGGTGTTGGCGAACTGCTTGAGTACGGTGGCGATCGAGCGATCCAGCTCGCTGCGCAGGACCACGTCTTCCTCGACCACCGCGACGATGCTGTCGATGATCCTCGAGGTCTGCGCGAACCCGGCCGGCGCCGCCAGCAAGGCGGCCAATGCTGCGCCCCAGAGGGCCGAAACCTTGGTGTTCATTGGTTTAGAAAATAGTCCTCGCTGCGAAATCCTACGATAGCACGTTCCAGTAGTGGCCCCGTGCGCCGACCCAGCGAGCCGAGCCCGCTCAGCTCCAGCTCCAGGTAGATCGCGTCGCGCTGTTCACCTTCGAGGTTGCGCACGTAACGGCGGCCGAACATCCGCAGCGCCCAGCAGCAACTGCGGTACTCGAATCCGGCCAGACCTTCCAGCACGGTGTCGTCCTGAAACGAATAGTTGAGTCGGCCGATCAGCGTCCAGCGCTCGCCGATCGGGGCGACCATGGATACGTCCAACTGGTCGATTACCTCCGACCGGCGCCGGTACGCAAAGTTCACCAGACGCCCGCCGGCGCCGCGGTAGGCGACCCCGAAGTGCGCCTGCTCGAGGCGCTCCTCGTCCGGCTCGATCTGGAAGCCCAGATTGACCCGCCACGGGTCGGCCGGCCGGTAGTTGATCTCGGCGACCACCGGCGAGGTATCCTCCCGGGCCGCGGTCCCGGGCCGCAACTGCACCCGCTGGTCGCGCAGATACACGATCGTACCGAGGCTTGCGTCCAGCACGTCGCGCCCGCTGGCCCGGTCCCGGAGCCGGGTCCCCAGCGCCAGCGTCAACTGGTTCGCATCGCCCTGCCGGTCGGCCCCGGAAAACCGGTTGGGGCGGAACAACTGGCCGAAGCTGAACGTAAACTCGCGGGTGTCGAACAGCGGCAGTTCGTCCTGGCCCTCGAACGGCACGTACAGATAGTAAAGCCGCGGCTCCAGCGTCTGCAGCCAGCGCTCGCTCGTGCGGTCGAACAATAGCCCCGCCTCCAGGCTCGCGATCGGAGTCGTGCGCGAAGGCGTGGCATCGAGATCGCGCTCGAGATCGTACTGCGTATGGCGCACCCCGAGGCTCGACTGCGCGTAGTACCCGGGGCGATAGAACGGCAGGCTCAGGCGTGGATAGAGGTCCAGCCGATCTCCCTCCAGCCCCTCGTCGCGGACGAACCTGACCAGCTCGCCGTCCAGTTCCAGCCGCAGCGCCCGACCCAGCGGGCGATCCAGTTCCAGGGTCAGGCGCGGCAGCCGCGCGTACGGCTCCGAGAGCGGTGCAATGGCCGGGTCCAGGGTTTCCCAGGCGTCCAGCAGCGCCCCGGCGCGCCAGCTCTCGCCGTAGGTCGTCAGCGCGACGGCCGAGCGCAGGAAGCTCCTGGAGGCCGCTGCCAGGCTGTCGCTCAGGTCCTCGAAGTAACGATCGTCGGACACGTGGTTCAGGTCCAGGTCCATCCGCCAGCGCGGGGCCGGTACCGCACGGTGCTGGAGCCGCGTGTAGGAGCGATGATCTCCGGTTTGATCGTCGTTGGGCATGTGCTCGAAGTTGAACTGCCCCACGTAACGCCGCCCCAGGTATCGGTATTCACCGTGAAGCATCGGCCCGCGATCGGTGATCCAGCGCGGGGTCAGGGTCGCGTCTCGGTTGGGGGCGAGGTTGAAGTAGTACGGGAGCTGGAAATCCAGCCCGTCGTCGGAGGTGCCGATCCCGGGCAGCAGGAACCCGGACTGGCGCCGGTCGTCCATCGGAAAGCTGATCCACGGCAGGCGAAGCAGCGGGAATTCCTTGAACCTGAGCGTTACGTCGCGCGCGCTGCCGCGCCCGGTGTCGTGGTGCAGGGTCATCTTGTCGGCGGTCAGGTACCAGTCGCGATTGTCGACCGGGCACGCGGTATAGGTCACCGCGGTCAGCCGGCTGGTATCCTCGTCGAGCTGCTCGACCAGGTCCGCGCGGCCGCGCCCGGAACCCTCGCCCAAGCGGTATTCGACCGTCTCCAGCACCGCCCGGTCGGTCGCCAGATCGACAGTCGCCCGGTCGGCCTCCAGGCTCAAGTTCGGCTCCACGTACCGGACATTGCCGCTGGCGCGGGCCTCGTCGGTGGTGCGATCCACGGTCACTTCGTCGGCGCGCACCCACTGTTCGCCCTGGACGATGTCGACGGAGCCTCCGAAATGCGCCTGCTCATCGCGGCTCAGGTCGATCCGGTCGGCCCTGAGCCGCACCAGGTCGCCGGCCGCCACCGCCGCGGGCAGGTCGCTCGGCAGCGGCTCCGGGCCGGTCGGCTTCGGACAGGTGAGCGGCGCGGCAGCCGTCGCGCCGGTGAGCACCGCGGCCAGCGTCGGGACCCACCCGATTTTCGTCGCGGTTTTCGCGCTCATCATGCAGCGTCCAAACGTCCGTTGGCCGGGGGCGCCGTAAGATGACACAGAACCCGGCCCGGTGCCAGGACCCTCGCCGCCGCACGCCTCGGTCATTCGGCCTCGCCACTGGCGGCGGCGAGCAGCGCGTCGAGCCGGCGCCCGCGCTCCGACTCCGGGGCCGCGCCAAGCTCCCGGACCGCCGCGTAGAACGCGGGAAAATCCTCCCCGCTCTCGGCGAACAGCAACAGAAAGGCCGGCACCGCCGAGCGGTAGGTGGCCAGCAGCGCCAGGTGCGCGTTGTTGGGACCGCCGCCGGCAAACCAGTGATCGAAGTCGTCCGTTTGGTGATGCTCTTTCCAGTCCCGGTACCTTCGCTGGAGCCTGGCGTAGATCTCGGCCTTGCCGCGGCGTTTGGCAGCAACCTCCAGATCGCTGGCAAACAATGCTTCCAGTTCGGCGCGCGTTTTCCCGAGCAGCGCGTTGAACTCCTGCTCCAGCGCGTCTTCGCGCTCCAGGCCGGCGCTCTCCGGATCCAGGCCCCGGGACCACGCCCAGCGCTCCCGGCCCAGCCGTTCGACCGCGCTGGCGAACGATTCGTTGAACCGGGTGTCGCCGCGCAGGTAGATCAGCTCGTGGGCCAGCTCGTGGAACAGCACCCCGGCCAGACGGACGTCGTCGTAGGCCAGCATCGTGTTCAGTACCGGATCGTCGGCCAATCCCAGCGTGGAGTAGGCGAGCCCGGGGTGGATCGCGACGTCGTAGCCGCGCCCGGAGAGCCGCGCCGCTGCCCGTTCGGCCGCGCGATGGTGGAAATAGCCGCGGTAGCTCAGGCAGCCGACGAACGGATAGCACCAGGTCTTGGGCGCGAGCGACAGCTCCGGCGCCGCGCTCAGCATCCACAGCGTGACGTCGCGTTTCAGATCGGCGTAGTGGGTGTAGCTGCCCGAATCCGGCAGCCCCAGGTGCTCGATCGCAAACGCACGCATGTCCTTGATCCGGTTCAGACGCTGTTTAAGCTCGTCCGGCGTGTCTGGATCGACGACCAGCGAGTCGATATCCTGCTTGGCCCGACTCAGCTGCCAGTGGCCGCGCGCGGCCTGGCCGTAATAGTGAATCGTGGAACAACCCGAGAGCAGCCCGACGGCGAGGACCCATGATATGACCCACCGCGAGTGGTTCGAGGACGGTGATTTCTGGCGCATCTTCGGCGATTGTATGTTCGCCGAGGCGCGGTTTCGAGACGCCGAGGCCGACATCGATCCGATCCTGGCGCTGACCGGCCTAGACCGCGGCGCGGTGCTGGACCTGGGCTGCGGTCCCGGCCGCCACGCGATTCCGCTGGCCCGGCGCGGGTTCGCGGTCACCGCGGTCGACCTCAGTGCCTGGCTGCTCGAGCGCGCCCGCGCCCGCGCCCGGCGTGCTGAAGTCAAGGTCGATTTCGTGCGCGAGGACATGCGCCGCTTCTCCCGCCCCGGACGATTCGATCTGATCGTGTCGCTGGCGACCTCGTTCGGGTTCTTCGACGATCCGGCCGACGACCTGCAAGTGCTCGCACAGTGCCACCGCAATTTGCGCGAAGGCGGCGCGCTGCTGCTCGACCTGGTCGGCAAGGAGTACGTGGTGCGCCATATCGAGCCGGTGCACCTGACCGAATACGAAGACGGCGCGCTGCTGATCGAGCGCCCGGTCCTGGAAGCGCAGATGAGCCGCTACGCCAACCAGTGGATCCTGATCCGCGACGGGATCGCGCACACCGCTCACTGGCACCAGAATCTCTACACCGGGGCCGAACTGACCGGCCTGCTGCGATCGGCCGGGTTCTCCGAGGTTGCGATCTACGGCGGTCTCGACCGTCGCGACTATGACCTGGACGCCGAGCGCCTGGTCGTTCTCGCCCGCAGCTAGTTTGACTTTGCCGCCGCCTTCGCGACCGCTACCATGCAGCCGACCCGATGAGCGATTCGAACCGAGTGCGACGGTGATGGGACATGTCCGCTGAAGACCGACCGGCTGTCGAGGGGCCGCTTCTGAGCGTCGTCGTGCCGGTGTTCAACGAGGCGGCCAGCGTGGAGATTCTAATCGAGCGCCTGCGCGCGGTGCTGGAGCCGCTCCCGCTCGACTGGCGCGTGCTGTTCGTCGACGACGGCTCCACCGACGGCACCGCCGCCGCGCTCGAGGGGCTGCGCGCGGCCGATCCCCGGCTCGGGTGGCTGCGGCTGAGCCGCAACTTCGGCAAGGAGGTCGCGATGACCGCCGGCCTGGACCGCGCCGAAGGCGACGCGGTGATCATCATCGACGCCGACCTCCAGGATCCCCCGGAGCTGATCCCGCAACTGATCGAGCGCTGGCGCGACGGCTACGACGTGGTCTACGCGCAGCGTACCGCGCGCGCCGGCGAGCGCTGGCTCAAGCGCGCGACCGCGGCGGCGTTCTACCGCTTGATCAACCGGGTTTCGGACACCCCGATTCCACCAGATACCGGCGACTACCGGCTGCTCAGCCGGCGCGCGGTGGATGCGCTCGGGGGCTTGCGCGAGCGGCACCGGTTCATGAAGGGCCTGTATGCTTGGGTCGGCTTTCGCCAGGTCGCGGTGCCGTACCGGCGCGAGCCGCGGCACGCGGGTAAGAGCAAGTTCGGCTACTGGCGGCTGTGGAACTTCGCGGTCGACGGGATCACCTCGTTCACCAGCGCGCCGCTCAAGTTCGCCACCTACCTGGGTCTCGCCGCCGCGGTCACCGCGCTCTCCTACGGCGTGGTCGTGATCGCCAAGACCCTGATGTTCGGCGATCCGGTGCGCGGCTATCCGTCGATGATGGCGGTGATACTTTTTCTGGGTGGGGTCCAGCTCATCGCGCTGGGCATCATCGGCGAGTACCTGGGAAGGCTGTTCGATGAGGCCAAGCAGCGGCCGCTGTACCTGGTCGACGACTACCGGGCGCCGGCCGGGACCGAAACCGCGCCGCGCGAGTCCACCCCCGCGCGCTGATCCGGCCGCCGACGGTTGCCTTGCGTCCCGCGCTGGATTATCGTTTGCGCGATTCCCGGGAGGACGCATCCATGCCCGACAACGAAACTCCACCGTCACCCCCGCAGGCCACGCCTCCCCCGCCGTCGGCGACTCCCGACGACCGCAGCCGGGAAGCCAACCAGTGGGCCATGTTCGTCCACTTCTCGATCCTTGCCGGTTTCATCGTGCCGTTCGCGGGGTTGGTGCTGCCGATCGTTCTGTGGCAGTTGAAGAAAGACGAGTTCCCGTCGGTGGACGCCCACGGCAAGGTCGTCGTGAACTGGCTCATCAGCGCGATCATCTACATGCTGGTGTGCCTGGTGCTGGTGCTCATCATCATCGGCTGGTTCGGGCTGGTCGCGATCAGCGTGGCGACCCTGGTGTTCGCGATCGTCGGCGGCATCAAGGCCAACGAGGGAGTGGTCTGGGAATACCCGCTGTCGATCCGATTCCTGAAGTAAGCCGGCCCATGCCGTGACCGCGGCGCTGCGCGCCACGCGGGCGTTCGCCGCGGTGCTGGTGTCGCTCGCGCTCGCGGCTTGCGCGCTGCGCCCGGCGACCCCGGACCGGCCATTGGAGGCGTTCCAGGAACTGCCCGAGCGCACCCCGCACGAGGCGGCTGCGGGTCCATGCGTTGTCGCGGCCCAGTACCAGCGACGCGAGGATGGTGCCGCCCATGTGGGTCGGCCCGACACCGTTGCCCGAGTAGCCGAAGCCGTAAAACACGTTCCGGGCGTCTTTCAGGCGCCCGAAGAACGGA